>NZ_JAIUIM010000008.1:0-263264 GCF_020165615.1 Mesorhizobium sp. BH1-1-5 | reverse complement strand
GAAGTCGCTTCGTTACGTTCCGGCGCAGCGTGCAGGCATCTGATTTTGTGCTGCGCTTTCGAAACCGTGCTGTGAGGTGTGGCTTCCACGCATCTCCCGAACAATATCCACGCCCTCGAACTTCTGCCGGCGATCGGCGACGCCGAAGTAGATCTTGCGGATGGAGGATTGGATCATAGGGACGCTCCTTGGCCTTGAGCGGCCGGAGCGCGGTTCATCCCCTATGGATCACCATCTTCTTCGGCCCTTCTGGACCCTTCCCCCGCGGCCGCCTCTCCGCCCGGGCGGGTCAAGGGCCGGCGCGAGCCGGGCGAAGCTTCACCCTTGAGGCGAACGGCGGGCATGCGGCCCTCGGTTTTCTCCCCCTCTCCTCCTTCCCCAATTCTCGTCTTCAGATCGGCATTCCAGTCATCAGCGACCGGGCGCAGACGCTCGCAACCGCAGCCTGCCGCACCCGCGAGAGCGAGCAGCCGGCCGGCATATATGTCGCCCTGCCTGTTGTTATCCGTTGCCGCAACGAGCCGGACGCTGAGCCGCGCGACAAGCGCGCGGAGCGCCGCATCGGTCGCTGGCGACCAGCCGCCGCCGGTGCTGAGATAGAGCGTGTCGGCGCGAAAGCTCTCGAGCGCAGCAAGGCTCATGGCGTCGATCGCCGCTTCGGTGACGCAAAGGCGAAGCGCACCGGGTCGGCCGAGCCGGAACAGCACCTTGGCGCCGCCGGTGGCAAAGCCCCGCCACTCTGGGCCGCGCTCTTCCCAGCCGGTGAGTGCGCCACCGGCGTCGACATGGGCCGCCCACATCGAGCCATGCGGACCTTCGCACAGGACACTAGCTGCGACCGCAACGCGGATGATGTGTTCGGGCAGATGTCGGGCCTCGGTAAGATAGCACCAGGTTGCCGATCCTCGCCACGGCTTGCGTCGGGCTTGCCAGCGTTCCGAAATGGACAGATCGGGCTCGCGATCGCGGGACTCCCGCTGCCGGACCGGCCCGGATGGCACGAAGCCGACGAGACAGGCGACATCGTTCATGGCTTCGACGAAGGGCACGCCCTCGAGATGTTCGACCAGGCGAAAGACGTCACCCTTGTCGTCGCCAAGCGGGTCGAACCAGCCCTTACCGTCATGGATGACGATGATGATCGCCGCATCGCGGCGATACTTCATCGCCTTGCGGGTGCTCTGCTTGATGTCGAGGGCGAACCCCGCACGTTCCAGCACCGCTGCGCAGGGCACCTTGTCCTTCAGCCTTTCAAGTTCTGCTTTATCCATTTTTCGTTCGCGCACCTTCGCGGCGCCTCCCTTCCATTTCACGCTCGCCCCCTTCGGGCACAAACAGGAGGCCGCGAAGAGCAAGGCGGGCAAGGGCGCGGCATGCAACCCGACGATAGTGACGGCGTGCGCCGCGGCGCAGCTTCCCTTGCCGGGCGCAGCGCGCCAGCGGCACGGCGCTCCACCGTCAGTTCGGTGACGCTCCTCATCCGCGACCCCGATCAGCCTACAAACGCGCCGGACAAAACAGATAGCGCTCTGGCGACCGACGGCCAGACTTCCAGCCGGACAGGGCCCGCGGGTCCAGCGCGGATTCTGGTCGTGGAGGACGATTACCTTATCTCCATGGAGACCGAAAATACTCTGGTGGCTGCCGGTTTCGCCGTCTCGGCCGTAGCGCCCTGCGAAGAGGCTCTGAAAATAGCCGCATCCGGGCACCCGGTTCTGGCCGTCATGGATATCCGCCTTGCCGGACGAATGGACGGCATCGAGACCGCTGTGGAATGTTTCGGAACCTACGGCCTCCACTCGGTTTTTGCGACCGCGCATTCCGATCAGGCTACCCGCAGCCGGGCCGCGGCAGCGGAGCCCCTCGGCTGGCTGGTGAAGCCCTATGCGTCAACGTCACTGCTTACAGCGGTTCGCAACGCACTTCGACTGTCCCCGGCTGCGCAGGCGTGAGCGACCATCGACGGGCGAGGCTCGGTTTGCCGCCGCTCATCCAATCTATACCATGGCTCATCGTTGCCTTGCGGGCAGCTTCGACGTCATGGACATCAGTCACGCGAAGCGTTGATCGCCTTGCCACGGCCCCCCGGACAGATGTCGATAGCCGGCAATCCGCCATTTGGGCCGATGCTCGTTGCCACTCGCTCCAGGTGAGCGATGCCCACGCGCCCATTCAATGGCTAGTGGCGGCGGGTCAAACGCCATAGTCCGTTTGCACTCGGAAGGCCCACGCGAACTGAAGAATTGGAGGCAGGAGCGGGCACCTTAAATTTTCTCGGCAATGGAACTTCCCCACCGAATGCAGGTTCCCTTGCGTAGAACGACTTAGGCAACTCCGGCCTGTGCGAGTTTGCTGCAGGCAGAGCGCCTCGCAACAGGAGACGGCCATGAAACATCAGACAATTCAAGACCTGAATGGCGTCGCGCAAGTCGAAGCGATCTTCCCGGTCATGCCGCGACGTCAGCGTTTGGAACGTTGGGCAGCGCTTCTCGAGCGAAATCCCGAGCGGTGCCTCGCCGCCTTTCCCGGTACGGAATACATGACCTTTGAAGTGCGCGAGAAAGCCCAATGCCTCGGCTCGCCGCTCAGCGTCGCTTTCGCCGATCCAATCTTATGCGCGCAAGGATTGAAGAACGATACGTATGGCGAAGCCAAGCGCTTCTTCGAGCTAGCGGATTGGCAGTTGCACGCAATTGTTTGTCACTGTCATGTCGGCGGCACAATGAAAGCCGGATGGGCTGCCGTGCAGGTTCGGTCTGCCATCGAAAAGGAAGGGGAGCTTTTCAGAAAATTGCGCGAAGCAATTGCCGGTTGGCCGGTATTCCGCTTTTTCACCCATGTGCGGGAGTAATGGCGCCTAGAGGCGGCCGGCGCCGCCGGACCAGAAAGTCTCCAAGGGAGATTTGGTGTGGGGTGATTCCGGCAAGACCAGCAGCGAGAACACCCTCTGAAGTGCCCCACCGCGGGAGCTATCCAAGTCTTTAGCGCAGGCCGCGCCTCTCTCGATGAGGCGCGGGTATAGAGGGTTAAATGCCAGCAGCGCGCACTGGTTAGCCTTACCCTCAGCGAACTTGTCGAGCGTCTCGCGGAGTACTTGCACGCAGCCTTCATGCCGAGTTGTTCTGCCGATCACGTCCGCGTCGCGCGGGTCATAATAGCGCCCGACCGTCGCGGCCCCGACAGGGCGCGCATCGAGCGCACTTGCCCCGGACAGGCTCGCCGAACTTGTCGAAGGATTTCCCGCGCCGGTCAAACTCCAGACCGACTTTTGAAACGCAGGTGGATCGACGGTGTGGCACGCCGTATCGGGCGGCTGGCGAAGGAAAGGCGCGTTTCTGAAGCGCCGCGGCCGCATCTTAAAGGCGCGATATACGATAGTGAAAGTGGTTGTGAATGTAGTCGTTGAAGTAGCGGCCTTTGACAAATGCGGGCGGAATGCCGCATAGACCTCAGTAGGGCGTCTGGTCACAAACCAGACCGATAGGAGCCGGCCGGATCATACTCGACCTTCTTGATCGAGGTCGTTGGCCCGTTACTCGCGTGCTCACCAAGAAAACATTGTTCCAACACGGAGGTGCCTGTCGATCGACTCCTCATCCCCTAAGAAAAAGCGCTTCCTCTTCGTCTCGCTGTCTCCCGCCGATAGTGGCTGCAACACTCGCTATGAAGGCTCCGATGATCATCGAAAGCGCGCCTATGAGCGCCGAGGTAGCGCTGGCCTTTCGAGCTTTGTCCGCGGCTGCCTTCGCCTTGTTTTTCGCCTCCTCGATACCAGCAAGAACCGTATCAACCCGCTTGGTGGCGTCCGCCTGCGAGAGTCCGGTTCGCGATGCCACGACACGGCCTAGGTAAGCCTTGTCTTCAGCCGATACTTGACCTGAGGCTGCGCTCGCTACCAGAATCCGCGAAACTTCGCCGACCGCCGCATTCTGGGTCTGGTTACCGGCGACCACGGCCGCACCGGAGTCCGTGGGCCTAAATAGCTGGTCCACATAGTAGCCCAGGGTGTCTGTCGCGGGGTTTCCGGCCGCCGCACCCGCCGACGCTCCCATCGCCGCGCCCGACGCGACGGTGGAGGCTGCCTGGACCCCCGCACCAACGATGGAGGACAGCGCGGAACTGAACACGCCAGCCACAAGAAGAGTGGCTAGAGCCCAAGCCAAGAAACCATGGGCAGTGTCACGGAAATAGACCTCATCGGTATGAACACTGACCCATTTCGTGCGCAATCGTCCCGCCAGGTAGCCCCCGACGCCGGACGACAGCCATTGTACGATGACCAGCCATACGCCTGCCGCAACCGCTGTCGCGGTCGGCGAGGGATTTGATCCGCTCCAAGGCGAAATGAAGGAAAGTCCCAGCCCAGCGCCGACCAACATGAGGATGACTGTCAGCGTGGAGACGGCTAGTGCGCCCGCGATTATCGGTCCCCAACTAACCGCTGAGGACGACGCCTCGACCGTTGGGTCAGATCGCGTGTCCGACGATACAAGATCGACCATCACCGGCCCCTCACCGAGCGAAGAGCATGATCAGAATGATAATCGGGATAGGAATTCCCAAAAGCCAGAGCAAGATACCGCGACCCAATGTCGGCCTCCTGAGTAGGATGAGAGACAGATTAACTGCGCTGACTTACTTTCGTTCCCTCATGCGAGGGTTTAAGGTGTTTGGCAGGGACCCACGGACGCCATCCGTCTCTCATGTCGCGGCTCCTGTCGAGTTGCTGGATGCACCTCGAGCGCAGTTCCTACCCGCAACTCGTCCTCCTCCCTCGGCAGGAGACGCGCCGCTCAAGTCAGTCCGAAGTGGAGCGAAATGTTCCGCCAGCAGCCCCATCCGGCAGTCCGGCGTCACGAACCTTTCTGGCGGAGGGTCTGATGCGTCGGGCCGTGCGCTATCTGGAGGGACAAGGCCTGCGTTAGAGTTTGGCTTAAAAATGAGCGCTCGCAATGAACGTTTCTGGGCGCAGCGTGATCTTTTGAACAGTAGCGTTGGTCTGGCGATCGAAATTCAACCAGAGCGCAACACGCCCGGCTCTTCATTGGGCGGGTCGGTTTTTTCGTCCAATGGATCGTCTCCCAGCACATCGGAGAAATTGACGGTCGCGATCAGATAGCCCGCGTCGTCATAGACTTTGACGTGGGAGTCTGAATGGTCGGCACCTGGCGGAAAAGAACTCGCCGCTGCCTTCGCCAATTCAACAGCCTTGGGACTGGCCAGGTCGATACTTGCAAAGTCTTCCTCGATCATGCTGGAGCGGCCACCAGCCACGGTCTCAAAACGAAAATTGGGCATGCAGTTTTACTGGAGTGACCATTCGAGACGCCTTAAGCGGATCATTCGTCTTTCTTGATCGGAAAGGTCGCATCGCCATCCTTCTTTCCCGAGATAACGCGCGGATCGGCGCTTACGACGCCGTCGTTCCTGCCGCCCTTGTGATGCTTCTCGGACTGGGCCTCGGCGTCACGTTCAGGAGCGCGATCCGATTTCGAGCCTGCTTTCGTTCTGTCGGCCAAAGTACTTCCTATTTCTTTGGGGCGGCTGGCTGAGCGGGCTGGACGCCCTGCTGGTCGCCGCCAGTGCTCGTTTCCGCAGTTGGATCCCTTTCGACCTGCGGATTCTTATCCGGCGGCTGGTTGCTGACCGAATTCGTCTTCGAGCCATCGACGCCGTTATCGCTGCATCCTGCGATGAGACCCGCGACCACCAACAAAGCCAATCGTTTCATGAAGCCATCCCTTTAGCGCTGAACTGCCGGCGCTCAAGAATGTTCCGAGGCCGCCGCTTGATGGCATCGGGCCGCAACTTGTCGAAGGTCTCCGCCCCGATCACAAAGAAGGTAAAAAGCTACGGCTCCTCCGGGCTCCGCGAGCTATTTTCGCGCGGAGTCGAGGAAGACCAGCCCTTGACGCGGGCCGCAACTGCGACCTAACTCAACCATAGCAGCGAAGCCGGAATAGGCAGCTCGGCGAGTGCGGGGAAAGGCCGTAGCGTTCTCCCGCGTCGGCCACCTGATCCAACTCGGCCAAAATGCCCTTACGCCAGTCATTCAGCGTTGTTGATTGCGATCCCGGCACGGCTGGGTCGCCATGGATACGCCCGTTCTCAATGCCACCGCTATCCAAGAGTTCTTTTGTCGGAACAGCGAGAGCAAGCAGACAGTCGACGCTCTGTGACCAACCCGCACTCACTTCCCGAGTGTCAGATAGAGTTTGGGCAACAGCTCCGTTAGTCGCTCGACCGTGGCGATGCTGATGGCATTTTTCTGGCCGAAGATGCGTTCGAGAGAGGCCTCCGCGCTGGAATCGAGGCCGACGCAGAATGTATTCATTCCCGACCGGCTGAGACCTTGCACGGCCTTGCGCGCGTCTTCGACCAGATAGCGGCGATCATCGGCATCAATGTCCGATGGTTCGCCATCGGTAACGACCAGCAGCAAGCGCCTGTAGCTGCGTTGGCCGGCAAGGTCGGCGGCGGCGTGGCGTATGGCTGCGCCGAGGCGGGTCGAGAAGCCGCTTTGCAGGCCCGCCAGCCGTGCCTCGACCAATCCATCGTATGGCTGGCTGAAATTCTTGATCCTGATATAGCGCACATCCTCGCGGCGGTCCGAGCAGAATGCTGCAATTGCAAAGGGATCGCCGAGGCCGGACATGGCTTGCGACAGAAGCGCGGCGGCTTGGCACTCGACCTCCAGCACAGTCTGCTTGCCGTCGCGAACGCGTTCGCTGGTGGACTGCGAAATATCCAGCAGAAGCAATACGGACAGGTCTCGGCTGCGGCGCTCATAGCGGCCATGGATGCGCGGGCTCGGTGACTCGCCGATGCGCCGTGCAATGGCCGCGTCGATACAGGCATCGATGTCGAGGAACTCGCCTTCCGATTGTCGCCGCAGGCGTTCGGCGCGGCTGACACGAGCCGAACGGATCAGCGCCGTCAGCCTGCTGGCCAGATCGGCACGCTGTTCGCGCAGCCGGAGAATCCGCTCGGCGGGAGCGCCGGCATTGGCCTGATATTCCTTCACCGAAGTCCAATCCGGCTGGTCGCGGCCGGTGACATAGTCGAATTCGGGATAGCGTGCCACCAGCACGCCATCGAACGGCAGGTCCTCCACCTCGAACCGGCCGATATCGCCATCCGGATTGCTCTCGGGTTCGGCGCGGTCGGGACGTTCGTCATTGTCCTCTTGCCGTAGACGCGCGGCGGACAGGACGTGCTCGGCCTCCTCGGCCGGTTGGTCGTCATCGCCGAAATCCCACAGGCCAAGATTGTCGTCGCGGTAAGGCGGCTGCACGACATAGTTCTTGGCATCGAACTGCACCCGCATCTGGCCGAGATCGTTGCCGAGGAGATTCCCTATCCGGCGGCTGAGTTGCTGATCGTGCCAATCGTCTCTGGAAGCGAAAAATGCGTCACGGCCTTTGGCGACCCAAGGGTTGGGGTCTTCGAAGGCGGGATCGGCAAGCGCGCGGGCAAGCCGCGCGAACAGCGCCGGGGCGGTGGCGGCCGTGGTCACCGTGTGAAACGGCAGGAACAACCGCGCCAGTCCAGGCAATTCTTGCAAGGCCAACTGCTCGACGCGAGCATCCTCGATCAGTGAAACCAGCGCGATCTGCGCCGGCTTGAGGCCGCCGACAGGGAAGCGCTCTCGCGTGAGGCGCAGATGCGCGGCCAGATGGGCGACCGCCGCACGGTAGAGGCGTTCGCTGTCAGCGGGCTGGAAGCCGGGGAAGGATGAGGGCAAGCGCACCACATTGCCGTCGAAGCCGGCCCGGCGTCGCGCCTGCTCGGGGGCGTTGGCCGGCGTCTCGCGCAGCGGCGGCGTGTCGCCCCACAGCGCGGTGAGGAATGGCTTCAGGCGTGACTCCATATCGGCAAAGCCTATCTGCCCGCTGGTCCGTTGCAGCCATAGAAGTGCTGCGGCATCTTCCAGCTTGAAGAAGCGCAGCCGCCTCTGCGGATCGCCTTCGGCTGTCCTGATGCCGATGCGCACCCATGATTCCAGTCCGTCGAGCTCGGCCTGCCCCAAAAGCCACGGCATCTGGCCAAGCACCAGCGGCACCGATTCCGCTGCGCTGGTGCTGATATATTCGATGAGGCGCAGCCAGCGGGGGAACTGGTCTTTTCCCGCACTCCGAATGACAGCGATTGCCTGCTCGGGCAGCAGGCAAGCCGCAGTCCGTCCGGATCGAATGGCGAGCCTCGAGACGAGGTCGGCCAGATCTATGGCCACTGGCGGCGAGACAAGCCTCGATATCTCGGGCGAGTAACGCATGTAAGCGTCGGAAACCGCCTCGCCATAGCCAGCGCCGGACAAACGGCGGCATGCGCGAATCCATGCCGGATGGAAGTCGCCGGGGAAGGCGTCACGCACTTGCAGGTTCGGTGCCTCCTCATGGGTCGCATCGCGCCTGGCCGGCGCCGGCGCTCGCTCCGTCACGGTCGTCAGATACAAGCCGCGATGGCGGACTTCAGCGCGTCGCGCATGTCGGGATCGTCGGTGAGCGGCAACACCAGGGCGACCTCGCAAGCCTGTTCGATGGAGATGCCCTGACGGGCGAGCAGGCCGGCATTGATCAGCATCCGGGTGGAAGCGCCCTCCTCCAGTCCATGCCCCTTCAGGTTGCGCGCGCGATGCGCAATGCGCACCAACGTCGTGGCCAACTGGCGGTCGACCCCCGACTCGGTCGCAACAATCTCGGTCTCGACCGCTTCGTCCGGATAGGTGAAGGCGATGGCCGCAAAACGCTGCTTGGTCGATTCCTTCAGGTCCTTGAGCACGCTCTGGTAGCCGGGATTGTAGGAGATGACGAGCTGGAAGTCGGGATGCGCCTTCAGCACCTCGTTTTTCTTTTCCAGCGACAGGATGCGGCGATCGTCGGTCAGCGAATGGATGACGACGGTGGTGTCCTGGCGTGCCTCGACGATCTCATCGAGATAGCAGATGGCGCCTGCCCGCACGGCCAGAGTCAGCGGACCGTCGTGCCAGACCGTGCCGTCCGCGTCGAGCAGATAACGCCCCACGAGATCGGACGCGGTCATGTCCTCATGGCATGAAACGGTGATTAGCGGCCGTCCGAGCCGCCACGCCATATGCTCGACGAAACGTGTCTTGCCGCAACCTGTCGGGCCCTTCAGCATCACCGGCATGCGGGAGGCAAAGGCCGCTTCGAACAGCGCAACTTCATTGCCCACAGGTCGGAAAAAAGGCTCGGCGGCGATGCGAAAGTCGTTCAGTGCATCGTCCTTGGCCTCACGCACCGCCGCAGGGCCAGTCCCATGGTCCATTTCAATCTCCAGATGCGACATCATACGGCTTTAAAAATGGCGCGCCGCAGCCCCTCGCAGGCCGCGGCGCTTGGGAGGAGCCATCCCTCTAGCGATGGGCTGCCACCTTGTTGGGAATGCCTTCGATCGGGCTTTCGGGCGTGCCGACAGTCTGTCGGGTTATCGCCTCGACCTTCTCGCGCGTGCCTTCCGGATCGGTGATCCACTGCCTGTAGAAATTGAACGGGCAAACGGCATGTCCGCGCGTGTCGTCGCCGGAATTTATCAGGCCGGTATAGCCACGATGCAGCAGCTTGAAGATGTGATTCTGCGACTGCATGTTCTTGCGCGCATCGCGCAGCAGCGAGGTCGACAGCTGCGCATACTGGATGCCCATCTCCTCGGTGCCGCATTCGCCCAGCGTGCGCCCGTCGAAACCGATGATCGCCGAGTGGCCGAAATAGGAATAGACGCCGTCGAAGCCGGCCGCGTTGGCGACGGCGACATAAACGTTGTTGGCCCAGGCCATCGACTTCGAAATCTGGATCTGCTGTTCCTTGGCGGGATACATGTAGCCCTGGCAGCGAACGATCAGCTCGGCCCCGCGCATGGCGCAGTCGCGCCATATCTCTGGATAGTTGCCATCGTCGCAAATGATCAGGCTGATCTTCATGCCCTTGGGGCCGTCGGAGACATAGGTGCAGTCGCCGGGATACCAGCCCTCGATCGGCACCCAGGGCATGATCTTGCGATATTTCTGCACGATCTCGCCCTTGTCGTTCATCAGGATCAGCGTGTTGTAGGGCGCCTTGTTGGGGTGCTCTTCATGTCGCTCGCCGGTGATCGAGAAGACGCCCCAGACGCGGGCTTTCTTGCAGGCCTCGGCGAATATCCGGGTCTCATCGCCGGGGATGGATGAGGCCGTCTCGTACATCTCCTTCTGATCGTACATGATGCCGTGGGTCGAGTATTCGGGGAAGATCACGAGATCCATGCCGGGCAGACCGGTCTTCATCCCTTCCACCATCTTGGCGATGTTGCGGGCGTTGGCCAGCACCTCCTCGCGCGTATGCAGGCGTGGCATCTTGTAGTTGACGACGGCAACGCCAACCGTGTCGTTGCTGCTCGAAATATCGCCGTGATACATTTGCTGTTTCCTCCTCGGGTTTGCCGGTGTCCGTCTAGACAACCAGATGCTGGTGGATCATGTCGTCGCTGAGCTCACCGATCGGGCCGCCGACCGCTACGCTGCCGCGGTTGAGAATGGCGAAGTGCCGCGAGGCGCGGCGCGCGAAGGCGATGTTCTGTTCGACCAGGACTATCGTCAGGCCCTGCTTGCGGTTGAGATCGATCAGCACATTCTCGATCTGCTCGACGATGTTGGGCTGGATGCCTTCGGTCGGCTCGTCAAGCAGCATGACCTTGGGCTCAGACAGCAGCGCGCGCGCAATGGCGAGTTGCTGTTGCTGGCCGCCGGAAAGATTGCCGCCGCGCCGGCCGAGGAATTCCTTGAGGATGGGGAAGAGCTCCAGCACCCATTCGGCGATGCGCCCGCCGCCGTCCTTGGCGGCGAATGTGCCGACCATGAGGTTCTCGCGCACCGTGAAGGCGGGCAGAATGCCCCGGCCCTGCGGAACGTAGCCGACGCCGGCCAGAGCGCGCTTGTGGGTCGGCTGATCGACCAGTTCCTCGCCGTCGAGCCGGATCGAGCCGGTGGTGCGGCTCATCAGCCCGAGGATGGTGCGCAACAGCGTGGTCTTGCCGACGCCATTGCGGCCAAGCACGGAGAAGAAGTCGCCGGCCTCGACGTTCAGCGACACGGATTGAAGGGCGCGGCTGCGGCCATAGAAGCCATCGACATTGGCAAGCTCAAGCATGGCCGATCCCTCCCGAGCCGAGATAGGCGTCGCGCACCGCCTGGTTGGCCTCGATCTCGCCGATCGTTCCTTCGGCCAGCAACTTGCCCTGGTGCATCACGGAAATGGTCTCAGCGATATCGCGCACGAAACCCATGTCGTGTTCGACGACGATCAGCGTGTGTTTGCCGCGCAAGCCGCAGAACAGTTCGGCGGTTTTCTTCGTCTCCTGCTGGGTCATGCCGGCGGTCGGCTCGTCTATCAGGATAAGCAGAGGATTTTGTGCGAGGATCAGCGCGATCTCCAGCCACTGGGTCTGGCCATGTGACAGATGCGCGGCAGGCGTCTTGAGATCGTTTTCGAGGCCGACCAGCTCCGCCAGCCTTTCGATTTCCACCTTGTCATCGCCCTGCCCGAAGCTGAGCAGGTTGGACAGCACGCCGGGGCGAGCCGAGCGGCCTATATGCAAATTGTCCCAGACGCTGAGGTCGCGAAATACGCTCGGCACCTGAAACTTGCGACCGATGCCGGCCCTCGCAATGGCGTGCTCGCTCAGGCGATGAATGGGTTTGTCCTGAAAGCGCACCGCACCCGACGCAAGCCGCGTCTTGCCGCAGATCAGGTCGAGCGCCGTCGTCTTGCCGGCGCCGTTCGGCCCGATAAGACAGCGCAATTCGCCTTGGCCGACGCTGAGCGTGAGATCGGAGACGGCAACGAATCCGCTGAAGGAAACTCGTGCCTGATCGATGACGAGCTGGGGGCTGCTCATGACAGGCGCTCCAGGCGGGGAGCCTCGCCGACGGTGTCGGCCCGTCGCGACTGCCGTCGGGCAAGTGTGCGCCTGCGCTCAAAACGCCCGGCGATCGTCTCGACCGCGCCGGCAATACCCTTCGGCAGGAATAGCACGACGAGCACGAAGAGCAGGCCCATGATCAGCGTCCAGCTGTCGAGAAAGGTTTCCGATTCCGAAAGCGCACCTTGCATGCCGGTCACGATCAGCGCGCCGAGCATGGCGCCGAGCAGGCTCTGGCGGCCGCCGACAGCCACCCAGATCACCACCGAAAGTGAGATCGGCACGCCGAGGAAAGTCGGCGAGGCGAACTCCATGACGATCGTGTAGAGCATGCCGGCAACACCGGCGATTGCGCCCGAAACCGAGAAGACGAAGATCTTGTAGAGCGCGACGTCATAGCCGAAAAAGCGCACCCGATCCTCTTCGTCGCGTATTGCCTGGACGATGAGGCCGGCCTTGCTCTTGGTGATCGCGAAGGCAATGAACAACGACGCCGTCAGGCAGATAGCGACCAGATAGTAGATGGCCGGCCCATAGGCATCGAAGGCAAAGCCGGCGACGTCGAACTGCGCGAGATCGGTGATGCCATTGAAGCCGCCTGTATAAGCCTGCTGATCGATGATCAGAAGCTGTACCACCACCATCGCTGCCAGCGTGGTGATCGCGGCGTAGACGCCGGTGACCCGGCCGCGAAACATGAACCAGCCAAGCAGCGCGGCAAACAGTGCCGGTATCAGGATGCCGGCCGCGACGCCGACGCTCATCGAATAGAACGGCTTCCAGAACCAGGGCAGCTCGGTGACATTGTTCCAGACCATGAAGTCCGGCAGGCCGTCAGAACCAGTATGGACGGGAATGGTCTTCAGTTTGAGCGCCATGGCCATGCAATAGGACCCGAGCCCGAAGGTGGTGGCCTGGCCGAGGTTGAGGATGCCGGCATAGCCCCAGGACAGGCTGAGCGCGACGGCCAGCATGCCGAGCACGAGATAGCGGGCATATTTGTTGAGCAGGAACGCGTCGTCGAGAAACACCGGCACCAGCAGTATTGCCAGGCACACCACTGCATAGATCGCCATCTCGGTTTTTGTCTTGCCGGACACTTTTGCTGTTCCCTGGATTGAATGTCTTGAGTGGCCTTAGGTCCGCGCATGGGCCGTGAAGAGCCCCTGCGGCCGGAACCGGATGAGTGCGACGATGGCGACCAAGACCAATGCCTTGGCGATGGTGTCGTTGGAGTAGAAGGCGAGGTAGCCGGACAGCTCGCCCAGGATGCCGGAACTCGCGAGCGTCCCCATCAGGCTTTGCGTGCCGCCGAGCACAACGACCATGAAGGCGTCGACGACATAGGTGGTGCCCATTTCCGGCGAGACGCTTTTCAACGGCGAGACGAGCGCACCGGCAAGACCGGCCATGCCGGCGCCGTAAGCAAAGGTCAGGCGATAGATGCGGCTGGTGTTGATGCCGAAGCTGGAGGCAACCGCGCGGTTCTGGGTGATGGCGCGGAGCTTCAATCCGAAATTCGTGTAGCGATAGATCACCCATGTCACGCCAAAGAGGGCGAGCGCGACGAACAGGATGAACAGGCGATAGGCCGAGTCCGTCGCGCCCAGGATCGTCACGCTCTTCGACAGCGACTCCGGCATCTGCACGTAGCGAAGCTCGCCGCCGACAACGAGGCGCACGGCTTGCTGCGCCATGACGCCTATGCCCCAGGTGGCAAGGATCGTGTCGAGAAGACGACCGTAGAGGCGGCTGATGACCAGCACCTCGACCAGCCATCCGACGGCTGCCATGATGAGGAAGATCGGCACCAGGCTCGCAAGCAGGCCCATGCCGAACTCCGCCTGGAGCGCCCAGGCGACATAGGCTCCGAGCATGACGAACTCGCCATGCGCCAAGTTGATGACGCCGGTGACGCCATAGATGATGGCGAGGCCAAGCGCGACCAGCATCAAGATCGATGCAATACTGAGGCCGGTCATGAGCTGCGATACGACGATGTCCATGGCATGCCTTCCGAGGAGCTGGCGGCGCTGGAGGCAGCGCCGCCGGTTTCGTCTCGCGGTCTCAGATTTGCTTGAGGCCTTCGGCCGTGCACCGTTGGTTCGGGTAGGCTTTGTAGGGCACCGGCTCCAGCCAATCGTCGGTCTGCTTGAGTATCTTGAACTGGCCGTCGGCTTGGCACTGGCCGATCTTCGGCCATAGCCAGGTGTGGAGGTTCTCCGGCTCGATGCGCACCTTGCCTTGCGGCGCCACCATCTCCTGGCCCTTCACCGCCTCGCGGATGGCGTTGGGTGTGATGTCGCTGCCTGCGAGCTTTTCAACCGCCTGCTTGAACAGATGGACCTGGAAGTAAGACGGCTCGGACACGAAGTGGGTGACCTTGTCGCCACCCCAGCGCTTCTTGTAGGCGTCGACGAATTTGTGGTTCTCCGGCGAATCCCAGACCATGAAGTAAGGCGCCGAGGTGAAGTGCCCGGCCGCCGCCTCGCCGCCCATCGCCGCGACCTCGTTCTCCGAGGTGGTGAGGCTTGCCATCGGCATCGTCGCGGGATCGAGACCGGCCGCGTGGTACTGCCGGTGCAGCGCCACGACGGAGTCGCCGACGACGGTCGAGAAGATGACGTTGGGCTTCTCCGCCTTCAGCTTGTTGATGACGGACGAGAATTCGGAATGGCCGAGCGGGACGTATTCCTCGGCCACCACTTCGGCGCCGAGTTCGGCCAGCATCTTCTTGCAGTAGTTGTTTTCTTCCTTGGGATAGATGTAGTTCGAGCCGATCAGGTACCAGCGCTTGCCGAAATTCTTGACCAGCCAGGGCACGAAATCATCCTGCTGCTGATTGGGCACGGCGCCGGTATAGATGACGTTCTTGGAGCACTCGCGCCCCTCATAGAGGGTCGGATACCAATAAAGATTATTCTGCTTCTCGAACACCGGCAGCACCGCCTTGCGGCTGGCAGAGGTGTAGGAGCCGAACACCGAGACGCATTTGTCGGACAGCACCAGCTTGCGCGCCTTTTCGGCGAAGGTGGCCGGGTCCGACGCCGGGTCTTCCACCACGGGTATGATCTGCATGCCGTTGATGCCGCCGGCGGCATTGATCTCCTCGATGGCCATGATCGTGGCCTTGTTCAGCGATTCCTCGATGATGGCCGTAGTGCCGGTCAGCGAGAAGAGGACGCCGACCTTGATCTGGCCATCGGCGGCTCGCGCAAGCGAGGCATTCTTGCTCCAGATATGCGGGAACCCGACGAGCGATACCGTGCCGAGCGCTGCGGTGGCCTTCAGAAAACTGCGACGGTCTTTATTCACCTTTTTCTCCCCTGAAAACGCAAAAGGCCCCGAAGCGAACTGCGCAAAGCAGATCGTTTCGAGGCCCTGTTGCCATTGATGTCTACGGCGCTATGCCGCTCGCGAACCCTGTCGTTCGCAACAAAAAACCCCACGCCTCGCTTCCGCGAATGCCGTGAGGTTCCATTACCCGTATTTCGTGAGCGGCACCGTTGCCGCCAATTCGAAAACGCTAACTGAGAAGGTCGTGCGAGTCAACAATGGCGTTGGCGACGGCGCCGATCGTCACACGCCGCTCCATCGCCTGCCGGCGCAGATGGTTGTAGGCCTCCTCCTCGGTGATGTTCTTCACCCGCATCAGAAGCGATTTTGCGCGCTCGACGCTGCGCATGGTGCGCAGGCTCTCATCCAGCTTGTCGATGCGCCCTCGCAGACGACGCTCGTAGAGGAAGTGGCTGCGCGCCAGTGACAGCACTGCCTGCACGGTTCGCGCGGTCGTGGGATAGTGGAGCACGCCGTGGGCCGCGCAATTGTGCAGAAGCTTCAGATCGAGCGGACCCTCGCTGCGATCGACGACAACCAAGGCAGCGCCTGGCTCTCCCGGAATCCAGGGCAGCCGCTGCGGCAGATCGGGAGAAAGAGCGCAGAAGACGACGTCGTAGTGAACAGATATTTGCGGCGGCATCGGCCATTCATGATGGATTTCGCAGCGCAGCCTTTGCAATTCGCGCAACAGGCGTTCGCCATCGTCATCGCGTTCGACGATAACGGCGACCTTGAGGTGCCACAGAGACTTGGCGGCAGAAGCGGAGGCGGCCTGGGCGAAGTGTCCCGCATCCTTTCGCGTGGTTCCCGCCTGCCCGGCCTTGTCACGATTTCTCATATCGACGGTCTCTTGCACGATTGTCCTCCCTTGTTGCCGTCGGTCAGGTCAGTTCCAGAGATTGCTGGCGAAGGCTGCGCCCGTACCCAAGCAGATACGGATCTGACCGGACGCAACTCTGCGATTCGTAGACGAGGTCGAACTGACCCTGCCTGTTGGCGCGGCCGATGCGGGTCCACAGATCCGCATGACCCCAGGTCGAGTTGATGACGACATCGCCTTGCGGCGCCTCAAATTCCGACCCCATCACCGAGGCGCGCAGGATTTCGGTGTCCATCGAGCCGGTCTGCTCGAGGGTCTTGGCGAAGACGTTGACCTGGAAGTATGAGGCCTCCAGGCACATGTTGGTCGGCTCGTCCTCGCCATAGCGCTTCTTGTAGCGCCGCACGAAGCTGGAATTGCATTCATTGCCTACGCCTTGGAAGTAGGGCGCGGCGGTGACGTGGCCTTCGCCCACATCATGGCCCATGGCGCGGATCTCGGCCTCGGTCGTGGTCAGGCTGGCGATCGGCATAACCTTTGGATTGATGCCGAGCTCGGCATAGGCCTGGTAGAGATAGACCGTGCCGTCGCCGACGACGGTCGAGAAGATCACATCGGGCTGGGCGCGTTTCACGTCGCGCATGACCGGCAGGAACTCGGCGCGCTTGGCGCCCATGCTGACATAGGATTCGCCCGCGATGCTGCCGCCGCTGTTGCGGATCAGCTCGCGCATGATCCGGTTGGATTCTCGCGGGTAGATGTAGTCGGAGCCGATGAAGTAGAAGCGCGTGCCATAAGTCTGCATCAGTACCCGACACAGTTCGACACTGTTCTGGTTGGGCGTCGCGCCGGTGTAGATGACGTTGGGCGAGAATTCGAAACCCTCATAGAGGGTCGGATACCACAACAGTCCGTTGAGCCGTTCCACCACCGGCAGAACCGCCTTGCGGCTGCTCGACGTATAACAGCCGAAGATCGTGCTGACGCCGTCCTCGACCATCAGCTTCTTGGCGTAGCGCCCAAAGGCGCTCGCCTCCGAAGCCGGGTCGTAGCAGATCGGCTCGATCGGTCTGCCGTTGACGCCGCCGGCGTCGTTTATCTCTTCGATCGCCGTCAGCGTGCCGCGCAATTGCGTTTCCTCGATCAGAGCCATGAAGCCCGAGCGGGAAAAGAGGACGCCGACGCGCCAAGGTTCGGAGGTATTGCTCGATCCGGTCAATATACACTCCCAAAGTTCCCCGACCGCATTTCTTGTCGTTGGACCGTGGCCACCGTTCATCCTGCGTGCAGCCACGGCGGAGGTCAACCGAGCAGTGACCGTGGCCAACTGCAAGCAGTGACCGTGATCAGTTGGCCAGCAATTCTTTCAATTTCCCATCGAGGAACTTGATGTCCTGCGGACTCGTGCCCGGGCCGCCGGCAAAGTGCCCCCAGACGGACTCGATCGGCACAAAGCTGGCATTGGGCATGTTGGCGACTTCGATCTCGCTGTCCTCGGGCGGGAAATAGAGGTCGGTCCGGCTTGGCATGACATAGGCTTTGGGCCTGATGGCCCCGAGCGCCTTCTTGAAATCGCCCTTGTAGATTTCGTTGTCGGAGATATCGCCGTTCTGCCAGGTCCACAGCATCGCGAGCAGATTGTTGGCGTCGCGGGCCAGGAAGTGCCCTTCCCAGAACGCCACCAGGAAATCCTCCAAATTCGAATAGCCGAGGTCTTTGAGGTCCAATTCCTGGCGATAGAATGCCTGCGAAAAGCCCCAGCCGGCATAGACGCGTCCGGCAGCGCGCAGGCCGCGCGTGGGGCGGTTCTCGTACCAGCCTTCCGCCCAGGTGCCATCGGCGGTGAGCGCCGCCTTGACGCCTTCGAGGAAGACGAAATTATGCCGCGAACATTTGGCCGAGGCGCAGAACGGAGCGATGAGGTCGACCATGTCAGGGTAGAGCGCGCCCCATTGAAAGGACTGCAGGCCGCCCATGGACCAGCCGACCACCAGCCTGATCTTCTCGATGCCGAACTTCTCCGTCACCAGCCGGTGCTGCGCGCGCACATTGTCGTAGATGGTGATCTTGGGAAAGCGCGGTCCGTTATACGGTTCCGGCGTGTTGCTTGGCGAGGACGAAAGCCCGTTGCCGAACATGTTCGGGATGATGATGAAATATTTGTCGGGATCGAGCGCCATACCTTTGCCGATCAGCCATTCATTGTCCTGTTGCTGGCCCGAATACCAGGTCGGATAGACGATGACGTTGTCCTTGTTGGCATTGAGCCTGCCGAAGGTCTTGTAAGCGAGTTTTGCGCCACGCAACGTGACGCCGCTCTGGAACGTGAAGCTGCCGAGATCGAAGATTTCATAGTCTGCCATATGGGTTCATCCTTTGGTTGAATGGGAAGACGGGACCAGCAAGCTGGCCCCGTCCTGTTCGTATGTCAGGCCGTGGCTCGTGCTGTTTGCGGCTGCCGGCCAATGACGGCATAACGATGCCGCCGGCCAGCATGGCGCTGATGGCCGTCGAGAAATGCGGTGCATAGAACTCGACAATCAGCGCGACCGCCGATCCGATGGCCCAGGCGATGAAGGCCGTTGGCCGCCAGTCTTCGCTGATCTCCGCGTTCTTGCGATAGAGATACTGGTCGACCAGAACGATGGCGCCGATGGGCGGCACCAGCACGCCGAGCAGCGACAGCCATTCGATGAAGAAAGCCCAGACATTGCCGGCGGCAATAACGATGCCGATTATGCCGAGCACCACCGCCATGACGCGCATGCGCGTATGCAGTATGCGCGACCAGCCGGTTGCCGAATTGTAGAGGCAGTGCGCGCAAACCGAGCCGAGATTGCAGTAGAGGAACAAGAAGGCGAGCACGCTGAGCCAGCCGATCTGCCTGCCGTTGATATAGCCGAACATGTTGTCGGCGCCGAACGGGTTGGCGTTCGGCACGGCCAGCGCCGCGGTCATCACGCCGCCGATCAGCATCGCCAGAATGTTGGCGAACGGAAACGCCGAGAAGGTCGCGATGATGGAGCTGCGTGAATCCTTAGCCCAACGGTTGAAGTCGGCGGAGACGGTGCCGGCGTCGATGAACAGCGCGATCACCACGGTGAGGCCA
Organism: Mesorhizobium sp. BH1-1-5; assembly: GCF_020165615.1. Classification (NCBI taxonomy): domain Bacteria; kingdom Pseudomonadati; phylum Pseudomonadota; class Alphaproteobacteria; order Hyphomicrobiales; family Phyllobacteriaceae; genus Mesorhizobium; species Mesorhizobium sp. BH1-1-5. The sequence goes on along the minus strand of NZ_JAIUIM010000008.1, from coordinate 244,080 downwards.
ACGCCCATCGTCATGGTCGCCGCGCCGTTGTTGCCGGGATAGTCGAAGACCGCATTCCATCCGGAGGTGGCAGCGGAATCGAGCGCGACCCAGCCGCCAAGGATTACAAACAGCGGCACCGACACCAGGCCGATGAGATGCAGGCCCCGCACGCCGATAAAGGTGATGCCGATGTAAAGCAGACCGGCAACTGTGGTCATGGCGATATAGTTCAGCCCATAGGTCGAGTTGATGAGGGCGCCGGTGATGCCGGTTTGAACGGCATACCATCCGAGCAGCAGCGTCGACAGCAGGCCGGAAGCGAAGACGTAGCCCTTCTTGCCGAAGACGATGGAGGCGAGAAGAGCGAAGTTCATGCCGCGCCGTGTTCCCAGCACGCCGAGAGCGCCGACATAGGCGAACATGATGAGGTTGCCGATCACCATGGCCCAGAGGGCATTGCGGAAGCCCATGCCGAGCACGAGGATGGATCCGGTCATGGCACCGGTGATGATCATCGGGAAACCGATCCAGACGGTCGTCACAGAGAAAGTGCTTCGTCTGGCCGAAGCGGGAACGGGTTCGTGCTCGTATTCTTCGCCGAGGACGTGGTCGACTTCATCGAGCTTGTCGATGTCCGAGGTTTTCGTCATTGCACCCTCCTGGGTCAATCGCGTTGCGTGGAGGCCCGTCGTCGCGATGAGACGCCCTTGTCCGTCCCCGCGTTTCCTCGGGTGAGTGCCTTTGGCCGAGTTGGATATGGATCGCAGTGGGCTGATGCCTTCTTCCGCGCCTCTCCCCGCTTTCCCGGCCAACCGGCGCCTGTTCCCCTTGGCTTCTCGGTCGGTATCGCACAAACGACAAAGGCCTCCCAATGGCTCCTGAAGCGGAGTCAAAGGGAGGCCCTTTTGCCTTGATATCTATATGGTGGCCTCGTTGCCACCTACCTGCTTAACAGGCGAATTAGACGCTACAGGCAAGGTGGTTTAGTGTCAAACACTATGTCATCATGCATTGAAGCCGAAAGCTCGCGGCCCACCCAACGGCCGGCCGACCAATGTCTTGATAACTCTCGCTATTACCCAGCGGGCTCTGGGAGCTGTGCCGCGCCTCGATGAACTTCCTGCGGCAACGAGGATCGAAGTTCCGGCAAAGGGCAGAACCTTCTCCAAGTGAATCCCTATCCAAGGCAACGGAGCAGGAACCGCCGAGCTAGTGAGTGGGGGGAAAGGCGGTAGCGCTCTCCCGCTACCAAAATCATTATAAACCATTGAAATGGTGCCGACGAACGTCGTAGACGCCGCCGGCTCCCGATATCAGTAGTCGGCTTCGCGAATGTCTCAGCGACTGACGGATATGACGCAAGGCCGCATCGGCCTAGTTGCCGCACATTGCATGCCGTTTGTTTTGGCACGCCACTGAAAGCGCGTCGCGCTGAACCGGATTCAGGCGACGCGCTTTAAGTCTTTGTTTTGGTGCATGTCGTTGTCCCAGAACCGCGCACACTTCTGGGCGACATGCATTAGTCCGACTTGGCAAGCGCTTTCACGATAAAGCGGATCTGCTCGCGCAGGCTCGCCTCGGTGTCTTCGCCATGTTGGACGCAGTGCTCGATCAGAAGCGGATGGAAGAACGGCATGAAGGCGGTCTTGACGGCACGCGCCGCCTCTGCCGGGTCGCCGACCTTGAATTCGCCCGCCTTGACGCCCTCGCGAATGATCGCCTCGAAAACCGTCACCATCCACTCGATATGAGCTTTGACGATCGCCCAGTTCTCCTGCATGACCGCGACAATCATGTCGTGCATGTGCTTCTGCTCGATCAGCGTCGCCTTGCGATGCTGGTGGACAGCGATCAAAAGCCGACCGAGTTTCTCCGAGGCCGTGTCGTTCGCGCCTGCGATCACAGAGGCGATGTCGGCAGCCTCGGTTAGGATCCGCTTGCAGATGAACCCATTGATTGCATCCCTAGAGGGAAAGAAACGGTAGACATTTGCCCGGCTCATGCCAAGGTCGGTGGCGATGTCGGCCATCGAGGTCTTTTGATAGCCGATGCGGCGAAAGTGCTCCTCCGCCACTTCCAAAATGCGCGCGCGCACCCCGTCGAGATCAGTTCGCATTCCGATCGGCTGGTTCATCGACGTCTCCGGAAGTGATCGATCAGACATGCCAAGCTCGTGCGGTCGGTCATCCGTGAACGGGTACGATCGCGCCCCCGCAGGGCAGGTTCCTGCGGGCGAGAAACTTGGCCCGATCTTCTCCGGCAACCGGGTCCTATTCTGCAGCCATTGCCAGCCGCAGTTCTGGTTCCGGATCCTGCATCGGAGCTTCATGAGTCTCCACCGCTGTCGGTTTGATCCTGAACCATGCGGTATAGAGCGCGGGAAGGAAGAGCAGGATCAGCACCGTGCCGACCGCCGTGCCACCGATCAGCGTAAAGGCCATTGATCCCCAGAAGACGGAGTGCGTGAGGGGTATGAAGGCCAGCACCGCAGCAAGCGCGGTTAGGATCACGGGCCGGGCGCGCTGCACCGTGGCCTCGATGACGGCGTGATAGTCGTCCAGGCCGGCGGCTCGGTTTTCCTTGATCTGTTCGGTCAGGATCAGCGTGTTGCGCATCAGGATGCCGGCCAATCCTATCAGGCCCAGGATGGCGTTGAAGCCGAAGGGCTGATGGAAGGTGAGCAGCATCGGCACGACGCCGACGAGGCCAAGCGGTGCCGTCAGCACGACCATGAACATCGTCGAGAAGGATCGCACCTGCAGCATGATGACGATCAGCATGGCGGCGATCATGGCCGGGAAGATCTTGCCCAACGCGGTGTTGGCCTTCTCGGCCTCCTCGATCGATCCGCCCATTTCGATGCTATAGCCGGCCGGAAGGGATGCGATCAGTGGCTGAAGGGCTTTCATGATCTGCTTTGAGACCTCCGGAGGCTGGGTCGCTTCGTTGATGTCGGAGCGGATCGTGATGACCGGCGTGCGGTCACGGCGCTTCAGGATCGGTTCTTCCAGACGGATCTCGGAATGACCGATCTGGTCGAGCGGAATCTGCCGGCCATCCCGGCTCATCAGCGAGAAATCCGCCAGGCGCGCCGGATCCAGCCGTTCGTCGCCGGCGCTGCGCGCCACGATGGGAACATTGCGGATGTCCTCGCGGACCTGTGTCACAGGAACGCCGGTCAAGAGGAACTGGAGCTGCTGGCCCACCTCCGCCGGGGAGAGGCCGATGAGGTTCAGCCGATCCTGATCCGGGACGTAGCGAATCACGGGCGTGCGATTGCCCCAGTCGCGGTTGGCTTGCCGCACGTCCGGGACACGCCGCATGATGTCGAGCGCCTTCTCGGAGATGCTGTAGAGTTGTGCCGGATCAGGCCCCATGACCCGGAACTCGACCGGGAACGGCGTGTAGGGGCCGAACACGAGCTGCGTGACGCGCACATTGGCTTCCGGCGCGAGCCCCTGTGCCACCGCCTCCCGAAGCCGATGCTTCAATTCCTCGCGCGCCTCGGCGTTCGGGGTCAGAACGACGATCTTGGCAAAGGCGGGATCGGGCAGTTCAGGCGCCATCGCGAAGAAGAAGCGCGGGGCGCCCTGACCGACATAGCTTGTGACGATCTTGGCCTCGGGCTGGCCGTCGAGCCAGTGCTCGAGCTTCTCGACCGTGGCGGTCGTCGTCTCGATGCTGGTGCCTTCCGGCAGGCGAACCTCCACCAGAACTTCCGGGCGGTCGGATGTCGGGAAGAACTGCTGCTTGACGGCGCCCATGCCGACAACGGAAAGCGCGAAGGCGACGCCGACGATACCTGAGGTCACGAACTTGTGGCGCACGGCAAAGGTGATGAGCCGCCGCAGGCGCCGATAGTTCGGCGTGTCGTAGATCGCGTGATGCCCCCCTTCGATCGGTTTGATCGCGGGCAGCATCTTGACGCCGAGATAGGGCGTGAAGACCACGGCGACGATCCAGGAGACGATGAGGGCGAAACCCACGACCCAGAAGATGTTGCCGGCGTATTCGCCAGCCGTCGAGCGCGCGAAGCCCACCGGCAGGAAGCCGGCGATCGTCACCAGCGTTCCCGACAGCATCGGCGCCGCGGTGTGGCTCCACGCGTAGGCCGCCGCCGTGATGCGGTCCATGCCCTCTTCCATCTTCACCACCATCACCTCGATGGCGATGATGGCGTCGTCAACGAGAAGACCAAGCGCCAGGATGAGGGCGCCGAGCGTGATGCGGTCGAAGAACCGCCCGGTTTCCAGCATGATGAGGAACACGGCGGCGAGCGTCAGGGGCACGGCGGCCGCCACGACGATGCCGACGCGCCAGCCCATGCTGAGCAGGCTGATCAGCAGCACCACGCCGAGCGCCATCGCGAACTTCATCATGAACTCGTCGACCGCCGAGGTGATGTTGACGGCCTGGTCGGACACCTTGTCGAGCGTCATCCCGAGCGGCAATGTCCGTACGATGACCGCCGTCCTGTCCTCCAGCGCCTTGCCGAGCGCGCGACCATCCCCGCCCTCCTGCATGACCGCCGCGAGCATGATCGTGGGCTCGCCCTGGCGCCGGATGAGATAGGTTGGAGGATCTTCATAGCCGCGACGGACCTCGGCGACGTCGGAAAGCCTCAGCGTCCGCCCCGCGGCAACGATCGGCGTGTCGGCGATCGCCTGGACACTGTCATACGCGCCATTGACCCTTATGAAGACCTGCGGCCCCTGGGTGTCGATCGAGCCCGCCGGCGTGACAGTGTTCTGCCGCTGCAAGGCGGCAACGATATCCCGGGCCGACACGCCGAGCGTCGCCAGTTTGGCATAGGAGAACTCGACGAAAATCTGTTCGGGTCGTTCACCGAGAATGTTGATCTTCTTGACGCCGGGTACGTGCAGAAGGTCCTGGCGGATCGCCTCGGCCTGCCTGGCCAGCTCTCGCATCGGCATGCCTTTGGCCTTGAGCGCGTAGAGGGCGAAGCTGACGTCGGAATATTCATCGTTGACGAACGGGCCGTAGACGCCGGGCGGCAGGTTGCGGGCCTCATCCCCGAGTTTCTTGCGGGCCTGGTAGAATTCTTCCTGCACGGCGGATGGCGGTGTGCTGTCCTTCAGCGTGACCGTCATATACGCATAGCCCGGCCGTGTGGTCGTCTCCACCCGGTCGTACCAGGTCAGCTCCTGAAGCCGCTTCTCCAAAGGTTCGGCGACGAGGTCCTGCATCTCGCGCGCAGTCGCGCCGGGCCACGCCGTCGTGACCGTCAGGGTCTTGATGGTGAAGTTGGGGTCCTCCGCCCGGCCGAGCATAAGGAAGGCGTAGGCGCCGGCGGCCACCAGCAGGAGGATGAAGAACAGGGTGACGGCGCGTTCGCGAACGGCGATCGCGGAAAGATTGAGGTTCATCCTCAGTTGCTCCCGCTTTCGGAGGCAGTCCTGACGCGAGCACCCTCCTGCAGGAGATGAGCGCCGAGCGACACGATGGGAACGCTGGAGCTTAGTCCAGAGATCACCGCGGTTTCGCTGGCTACACGAACAAGCTGGACGGGTTGAAAATGTACGGTCGACGTGCCCTTGTCCAAGACCCAGACGCCGGTCTTCTTGCCGTCGTCGAGCACGGCTCCCAGCGGCACCTGGACCTCCGGCTGACTGGCCTGGCTTGCGACCCGAATGGTCACCGTCGCGCCAAGCGGTGCCGCCGCTGCCTCGCCATCGAGCACATAGCGCGCCTCATAGGTGCGGGTCTGGGCATCGGCGGAGTTGGATAATTGTCGCAGATGTGCCGTATGAAGGTGCTCATCACCACCATACACGCTGGCCTCGGCTGCTGAGCCGATCGCCGGCCGTATCGTTTCGGGAAGCGCGACAACCGCTTCCCGGGGGCCGGCCTGGGCGATCCGGACCACTGTCTGGCCGGCGGAGACGACCTGACCCGGCTCGCCGAGTGTATCGACCACCGTTCCATCGGCGTCCGCCACCAGGACCGCGTAGGCCGCCTCATTCTCCGCGACCTTCGCATCCGCTTCGGCGGCGGCGAGCTGGGCCGCAGCGGTATCCAGCGCGGCCTTTGCCAGTTCGTACCGCTGCGGAGTTGCAGCCAATCCGTCTTTCACCAAAGCCGCATAGCGCTTCTCGTCTGCTGCTGCCTGGATCAGGACAGCGTGTGCCGCAGCGGCGGCGTTACGCTTTGCCGTAAGCGCAAGTTGCAGATCGGTCTCATCAATTCGCATGAGCGGCTGACCAGCCTTGACTTGATCGCCAGCATCCACGAGGCGCTCGACAATCTTGCCGGGCACGCGAAAACCAAGGTTGCTCTGTACTCTCGCCGCTACGATGCCGGTAAAGCTGCGCGCAGAGCCGGTGACTTGCTCTCCCGTCACCAGTCTGACGATCGGGGGTTCCTGTCTCGGGTCGGCGGCGACGGAAGCGCCCTTCGCGCGATTGGCAAATGTGGCGAATGCCGTCGCTCCAGACAGCGCAATCGCACCTGCCCCCGCGATCAGGATCGCGCCCAGCATAATAGCGGCTCTCTTTTTCATGCCCGTCGCCTCATGTCGAAAATAGATTGCGTTCACATTCTACGCCGTGGTCCTGCGTGTCGGCCGGCAGCGGCAGACTGCGATCAGTGCGACTGGTCAGCCCGGCAGCGCGTTGGTGCGCGGGTGCATGTCGGACACAGTCGAAACCGTCACCTCCTCGCCGGACCTCGAGAACGCGTAGAGCGAGCCCCGGTAGCCAGGCATGGAGAAGGCCACGGAGTCGCGGTCGGCGAGCCCCATGACGACGCGTTGCGGATCGCCTCCGCCCTTCGGCGCGAAGGTGGCAGTGACCTCCAGGAGACCGCCGTCGGTTGGGACGTAATAGACCACCATGTCGAGGCGTCCGTCGTGCAGGCTGCCGGCTTTGAGGGGGTGTCCGATGGTGGCTTCATCGGCAATGGCCGGCGTCGCCACGAACAGCACGGCCAGAAGCGAGGCAATCAGGGTTCTGCGGATCATCGTCGTATTTCCTCTTAATAGATTGTGATTGAACTCTATACCATTTAGATTTCACATGCAATCTAAAAAAAGAAGAGAGATACTCGGCCTGCGGCAAACCGCGACACCGATCATGGGCGAGCCGCCTGTTTCGCATCTCCTCTTGATAGATTGCGTTCGGTCTCTAATTGAGATATAGATTTAGTACGCAATCTAAAGGAGAGCAACGATGCGCGTAAGCCGCATTCAGGCTGAGCAGAACCGGCAAACCGTGATCGATGTGGCCAGCCGGCTTTTTCGGGAGCACGGTTTCGACGGCATCGGCCTCAAGGATCTGATGAAGGGCGCTGGCCTGACCCAGGGCGCCTTTTACAAGCAATTCGCGTCAAAGGAGGACTTGGAAGCGCTGGCGTCCAGGCGGGCGCTGGAGCACGCATCGCGTCGATGGTCGGACGCGGCCGCGAAAAATCCCAAGGACCCGCTTGGTGCTGTGATCGCGTTTTACCTTAGTGCCGGACATCGCGAAGAAAGGATGGACGGCTGTCCGGTCGTGGCACTGGGCTCGGATGCTGCCAGGCAGGGCAGTGACGTAAAAGCATCGTTCGAAGCCGGGATCAGGGAATATCTCGGGCTGCTCGATGGGTGGGTTGGCGATGCCCACGGCGAGGATCCCGGTGGAAAGGCCATGGCCGTTCTCTCGACCATGGTCGGTGCGGTCGTCCTTTCGCGGGCCGTCAACGACAAGCAACTGTCGGAAAAGTTTCTGCAAGCAGCAGCCGAGAGCATAAAGGCAGGGCTGGCCGCTGATCGCCAACGGGGAACGCCCCGATGACGAAGGCTTCCCCAACCAACAGGCGACGGATCCGGCCGAATTTTCGGCGGCTATTTTCTCGGGCGCCTTGGCGCCACTGGCTGGAAGCATTGCGCCGGTTTGAGGAGGCGGTCGACGCTACCGAGCTGGATCTCCTCGAAAGGCGAGTAAGGGGCCTCGAAGCGCAAGTCTCGGAATTGCGTACAAGGGCGGGGCAGGCGTGATGCTGACATCTTCGATTACGAACTTTTCGGTCGTTTGCACTCCGAGCGGCGAGACGGTCATCCAGCTCGGCTGGCTGCCCCCGCCGCGCCAGCCCCGAGCCACGCCAGTTGGCATCGGAGGAGTGCCGGAATCGAAAGGAGAATAGATGCGGCGGATTGTTGTTACGGGCATGGGCGCGGTCACCCCCCTTGCCGCCAATGTCGAAACGTCCTGGTCGCGTCTCCTGGCCGGCCGCTCGGGCATCCGGAGGCTCGCCGACGAGGTCGTTGGAGATTTGCCTGCGAAGATCGGCGGCGTGGTTCCCACACTGGAAGATGATTCCGAGGCCGGCCTCGATGCCAATGCCTTCGTGGCTCCGAAGGACCAGCGCAGAATTGACCGCTTCATTCTATTCGCTTTGGCCGCGGCGGAAGAGGCGCTGGCCCAGGCGAGATGGAAGCCGGATTCGGAGAGCGATCGGGTTCGCACCGCGACGATCATCGCTTCAGGTGTCGGAGGTTTTCCTGCCATAACCGAGGCGGTGCGGACGGTCGACCAGCGCGGTGTTCGGCGTCTTTCGCCGTTCACGGTGCCCTCTTTCTTGGTGAATCTCGCGGCGGGCCACATATCGATCCGCTACGGCTTCAAGGGCCAGATCGGCGCACCGGTGACGGCGTGCGCCGCCGGCATTCAGGCAATCGGCGATGCGGCTCGCATCATCCGCGCCGATGAAGCAGATGTCGCCGTATGCGGTGGAACCGAAGCATGCATGAACATCGTAAGTCTCGGCGGTTTTGCAGCCGCACGCTCGCTTTCGACCTCCTTCAATCACCGTCCCGATCAGGCCTCGCGTCCATTCGACATGTCGCGGGACGGTTTCGTCATGGGCGAAGGCGCAGGCGTCCTGGTTATCGAAGAATTGAGCCATGCGCTTGCGCGCGGCGCTGAACCGCTCGCCGAGGTCGTCGGCTATGGCACGACGGCGGATGCACACCACGTCACTTCCGGCCCCGAGGACGGCGATGGCGCGCGCCGGGCCATGGAGATTGCAATCGCTCAGGCAGGGATTTCGCCAAGCGAGGTGCGTCATCTCAATGCCCATGCAACCTCCACACCGGTGGGCGACCTTGGTGAGATCGAAGCGATCAAGAGTGTGTTCGGGCACGATTTCGGGATAGCCGTGAGCGGAACGAAGTCGGCGACTGGACACCTGCTCGGCGCCGCCGGCGGGCTTGGCGCGATCTTCGCGATCCTGGCGCTCAGGGATCAGATCGCACCGCCTACCCTTAATTTGAGCACCCCTGATCCAGCCGGTGAAGGGATCGACTTCGTCGCGAACCGGGCCCGGCCAATGGAGATGGAGTACGCGATCGCCAACGGCTTTGGCTTCGGAGGGGTCAACGCCAGCGCTCTGTTCCGGCGCTGGGAAGATGCCCGGCGTGAACGCTGGAGCCCTTCATGATTGACGCTTTTGCTTCGGTCTTTCTGCCTCTCCCACTCTAATCCAACTCAAAGAAAGTGGCTTCCATGAATAAGATCGATCCTGGCGTTGCCATCGTCACAGGGGCATCCTCGGGCATCGGACATGCAACGGCCAACGCCCTGCAGGGCGCGGGCTTTCGCGTGTTCGGCACCAGCCGTCGCGCAGTCTCCAAAAAACCCGGCGGCGTGACCATGCTGACCTGCGACGTGACCGACGACACATCCGTATCGCAACTGGTCGACGACGTGCTGGCCAAAACCGGGCGCATCGACCTGCTTGTCAACAATGCCGGCATGGGCCTGTTTGGCGCGGCCGAGGAATCCTCGACTGTTCAGGCTCAGGCGCTGTTCGACGTGAACGTCTTCGGAGTGTTCCGAATGACCAACGCGGTCCTGCCGACGATGCGACGTCAGGGCGAGGGCAGGATCGTCAATGTGAGTTCGGTGCAGGGGTTCATCCCCGCTCCCTATTTCGCGCTTTATGCCTCGACCAAACACGCGATTGAGGGCTACTCCGAATCGCTGGACCACGAAGTGCGCCCTTTCGGAATTCGCGTGGCATTGGTCGAGCCCGCCTATACCCGCACGTCGTTCGAAGAAAGTCTCGCCACGCCGGATCAGTTGCTCGATATCTACAACTCATCGCGCGCGGGCATGAAAGTGGCGGTGCGCAAAGCAATGGAAAAGGGCGATACGCCCGAACTGGTGGCCAAAACCGTTCTGGCGGCTGCGACCGATCCAGACCCGAGGAGGCGCTATGCGGCGGGAAAAACGGCTCGTCAGGTCAGTCTCCTGCGCCGCTTCGTCCCCGCGTCCGCATTCGACAAGAGCCTGCGAAAGCAGCTCGGCCTGCCGGTCTGAGGACGCGCGGCAAAGCTCAGGCGCCCATTCGAGGGTGAGACTTTTGGTGAGCAAGCCGGCCCCTCCATCGCACTAACGAGGACATACCAATGAAGATCGGAATCATCGGCGCTGGAAACATCGGCGCGACCTTGGCCCGAAAGCTTGCTGCCAGCGGTCATCAGATCAAGCTCGCCAATTCGAAGGGGCCGGACACCATCCGCGATCTAGCCCGCGACGTTGGAGCTACCGCCGTGATGAAGGAGGAAGCCGTGCAGGGCGTCGAAGTGATTGTTCTTTCGATCCCGTTCGCGAGCTATCCCGATCTGGCCGGTCTCTTCACCCACGTGCCGTCCGACGTCGCGGTGATCGACACCTCCAACTATTATCCGTTCCGTGACGGCGCGATCGCGGAGGTCGATGGCGGCAAGCCCGAAAGCGTTTGGGTGAGCGAGCAGATCGGTCGTCCTGTCGTCAAAGCATGGAACGCCGTTCTGGCTACGACGCTGGCCGAGCGCGGCCAATCCAAAGGGGCATCCAGACGTATCGCAGTCCCTGTCGCGGGCGACGACGGGAAGGCCAAGGCCATTGCCATCCAATTGGTCGAGGCCACCGGCTTCGACGCGCTCGACGCTGGAAGTCTCAGCGACTCCTGGCGCCAGCAACCTGGCACCCCGGCCTATTGCACGGAACTGACGGCAAACGAGCTGAAATCGGCGCTGCAGTCGGCGAAGCGGTCTCGCGCTGCCGGCAATCGCGACGCCCTTCTCAGGCAATTCATGGCGGCCGGCGGTAGGCTGAGCCACGACGACATCGTGGCCCGTAACCGGGCGGTGACTGCGTAATCCCCGAAGCCTGACATTAACAACGGAGCAGAAAACGTCGATCTGACAGGGTGGGGAACGCTTGTAGCGGTCTCCCGCTACCAGCCCTCTTCAGGGCCTCCAAAAAACCTGAAGAGATCGATGGGGCGGACAAGCGTTGCGCCCCGATACGTCCTAATGCATCTCTTCCGCAGCCCAAATCGAGCTTAATTGAATTCGCCTTGGCGGCGGCCTATACGTCGTGGCCATGGAAACCATAGCCAGCGCCCAGAAAAACATCGCTCCGCTGTCCGGCAGCAAGCCTCATGCCGGACGGGCGGCGTCGTTCCTGCCGATGAGCCGTGCCGAGATGACGGCGCTCGGCTGGGATGAATGCGACATCGTGCTCGTCACAGGCGACGCCTATGTCGATCATCCGAGCTTCGGCATGGCGATCATCGGCCGCCTGCTCGAATCCCAGGGTTTTCGGGTCGGCATCATCTCGCAGCCCGACTGGCAGTCGGCGGAGCCGTTCAAGGCGCTGGGCAGGCCGAGACTGTTCTTCGGCATCACCGGCGGCAACCTCGATTCCATGGTCAACCGCTATACCTCGGACCGCAAGCTGCGCCATGACGACGCCTATACGGCGGGCGGTGAGGGCGGGAAGCGGCCGGACCGCTGCACGATCGTCTATACGCAGCGCTGCCGCGAGGCCTACAAGGACGTGCCTATCGTGCTGGGCGGCATCGAAGCCTCGCTGCGCCGCATCGCCCATTACGACTACTGGTCCGACAAGGTGCGCCGCTCGATCCTGGCCGATGCCAAGGCAGACCTCTTGATCTACGGCAATGCCGAGCGCGCCGTCGTCGAGGTGGCAAACCGGCTTGCCGCCGGCGACACGCCACGCCAGCTCGATACCATCCGGGGCGTCGCCCTGTTCCGCCGCGTGCCCGAGCATTTCACGGAACTGCACGCCGACGATCTCGATTCCGCCGACGAGGGCGCGAGCCGCACGCCCGGCGACACGGTGATCCGGCTGCCGTCCTTCGAGCAGGTCGAGGACGACCGCGATGCCTATGCCCGTGCCTCGCGCGTGCTGCACCGCGAGGCAAACCCCGGCAATGCCCGCCCGCTCGTCCAGCGCCATGGCGACCGCGACCTGTGGCTCAATCCGCCGCCCATCCCGCTGACCTCCGACGAGATGGATGCCGTCTACGACCTGCCTTATGCGCGCGCGCCGCACCCGTCCTATGGCGATGCCAAGATCCCCGCCTGGGACATGATCAAGTTCTCGGTGACGGTGATGCGCGGCTGCTTCGGCGGCTGCACGTTCTGCTCGATCACCGAGCATGAAGGCCGCATCATCCAGAACCGCTCCGAGGGCTCGATCCTGCGCGAGATCGAGAAGATCCGCGACAAGACCCCGGGCTTTACCGGCGTGATCTCCGATATCGGCGGGCCGACCGCCAACATGTACCGGATGGCCTGCAAGGACCCCAAGATCGAGGCGGCCTGCCGGCTGCCGTCCTGCGTGTTTCCCGACATCTGCCCCAACCTCAACACCTCGCATGACGACCTGATCCGGCTCTACCGCAAGGTCCGCGAGGTCAAGGGCGTCAAGAAAGTGATGGTCGCCTCCGGCGTGCGTTACGACCTGGCCGTCAAGAGCCCCGAATATGTCAAGGAACTGGTGACCCACCACGTCGGCGGCTACCTCAAGATCGCGCCCGAGCACACCGAGCGCGGGCCGCTCGACAAGATGATGAAGCCCGGCATCGGCACCTATGACCGCTTCAAGGAGATGTTCGACGCCGCGGCCAAGGAAGCCGGCAAGAAATACTATCTCATTCCGTACTTCATCGCCGCCCATCCCGGCACGACCGACGAGGACATGCTGCATTTGGCGCTCTGGCTGAAGAAGAACCGCTACCGCGCCGACCAGGTGCAGACCTTCCTGCCTTCGCCCATGGCGACGGCGACCGCCATGTACCATACCGGCGTCAACACGCTGAAGGGCGTGCGGCGCGGCGCGACCGACAGGGTCGAGACCGTTCGCGGCGGGCGGCAGCGCCGGCTGCACAAGGCATTCCTGCGCTACCACGACCCCGACAATTGGCCGCTGCTGCGCGATGCCTTGAAGGAGATGGGTCGCGCCGACCTTATCGGCCCTCGCCCCGACCAGCTCGTGCCCGCCCAACAGCCGCCCGGAACCGGCAAGGCCGCCGCCACGAAGCGCCCTCTGCGCCCGATCGGCGGAGGACGGAGGTTCACCACGAAGGGTGTGCCGCTGCCGAAGAAGTGAGCCGCAGGCGGCCGGTGCTCTCTCTGTAGCGTACCGTCAGGATAACTGACCTGCCGGGTGGCGATCCAAGCCACAAGCAGATCCGATTCCGCCGGCAGTTTGGCGCCTCTATTTTGCCGTCCAGACCACCGTTGCAGCTTCCCAAAGCTGACGGTCTGCTAAGCCGGCACTAAGGCCTCGAATGGGGTGGTAGCCGTTACTCCGCCAGTCAGCCCGCTACCAACGATAATGCTCGCGTTGATGTCAACGCGAGCATTCAAAATTTCATGCAAGTACTCCTAGGCTATCCGCCCGCGTGGTCGTTGCCACCGTGCGCGGCGATGAACATGGCGACGGCCGACCGGCAATAGGACTGGATTTGGTTGTCATCCTCTGCTCTCGCCTCATCGAAGCGTGCGATAATCAGGAGATCGGAGCCTTTGAAAAGCGCGGCAAACAAGCGGGCGGACTGGAGAGGATCGGGCACATTCAGAACCGCCTTCGCGTGCAACTGACGCAACAGGGCCTCGATTTGGGCGATGATATGGGCGGGTCCAGCTTCGTAATGAAGCTTGCTCAACGACTTTTGGCTCGTCATGTCGGCCATGACCATGGCTTCGACATTGCGGACATCCGGGCGCAACAGCGTGCGAAGCAGTGATGATCCCACCGCCATGAGCTGATCTTGGGCCGAACCCTCGACGCCTTCAAAAAGGGCCTGTGGTATTAATTGCTGGCAGCGGGCAGCAAACGCCGCGCCAAACAGCGCCTCTTTGTTCTCAAAGTGCCGATAGATGCTGAGCTTCGATATCTTCGCCCGCTGGGCGACCTTGTCCAAGGTCGTCGCTTGAAAACCCAGTTCCGCAAAAAGTTCGCCCGCCGTGTCGACGATCGTTTGTCCAAGCGCCTCGTTGGCTGGCCGGCCGCGCCGGGCCTGGGTATTTTTCTCGGTTACCACAATTACAGTCCTTGACAGTATCCTAATTCTTGAATTACGATACCATGCAGTTCCTAAAATATGCAAGCCAATGGATAGGCTTCAACCGGACCAGCCCCCTCCATCCACAACACGGAGCTTATCACCATGGATGATGTCATCATCATAGGCGGCAGCTTTGCCGGTCTCGCCGCCGCCCTGCAGCTAGGCCGTGCCCGCCGCAAGGTCGCTGTTCTTGATACCGGCCTGCCGCGCAATCGCTTCGCCGGCCGCTCGCACGGCCTGCTCGGCCACGATCACAAGCCACCGCTGGACATCCTGGCCGAGGCGCGGCAGCAGCTGGCGCGTTATCCGGCGATCACGCTGGTCAATACCCGGGCCGACAGCATCTCCGGCGGCATCGACGATTTCTCCGTTCTCACTGACAATGGCGAAAGCCTCGGGGCGCGCCGGCTGATCCTGAGCTATGGCATTACCGACCAGATGCCTGATGTGCCGGGCTTCGCCGAAGGCTGGGGCACGTCCATCGTGCCCTGTCCCTATTGCGACGGCTTTGAAGTCGCCGGCCAGCATTGGGGTCTCGTCTGGTCCGGCCCGCAGTCGCAAAATCAGGTCAGGCTGTTCCACGATTGGACCGACAGGTTGACGGTCTTCGCCGATGGGCACGACATTCCTCCCGATATCCGGGCCGATCTGGCGCGTCGTAACATACCTGTCGTCGATGGCCGGATCACTGAAATCGCCCGTCATGGGGGCCATAATGCCACCCTCAAGCTCAATGTCGGCCCCGATGTCGCTGTCGACATCCTGTTCGCGCATCCGCGCAACAAGCCGTCCGCAAACTTGCATGAATCACTGGGCCTCGCCACGCTCGATACCCCCCTCGGCATCGTCCTCAAGGTCGATGAGCGTCGCGAAACCAGCATGCCCGGCATCTACGCCGCGGGGGACCTCACCAACCCCCTCATCCCCTCGGTCACGACGGCATCCTGGCAAGGCGCGATGGCGGGCATCTTCGCCCAGCAGTCGATGCTGGCTTGACAGCACAGATCCCCTCTCCGGTTGCCACGAATATCAGCCGCCGATTAACCAGCGACACTACTATGTCTTATCTCAGCCGCAGCCTGGTGGCTCCGCATCCCGCTGCATGACGGCGGCGAAGAAGCCGTCGGTGTCGTTGCGGGCGGGCGTCAGCGACAGGTAGCGCGAATGGGCTGAATTCGTCAGCCGGGGCGCGGCCTCTTGCAGCGGCACGGCGCGAAAAGCGGGATGTACCGCCAGGAAGCGGGCCACCTGTTCCTCATTCTCCTCGCACAGCATCGAGCATGTCGCGTAGACCAGTCTCCCGCCGGGCTTCACCAAGCGCGCCGCGCTCGCCAGGATACGGGCTTGCAGCGACACGAGGTTATCCAGACCCTGTTCCTCCGGCGCGCGCCAGCGTGCATCGGGGTTGCGCCGCCACGTGCCGGTGCCGCTGCATGGCGCGTCCACCAGCACGCGGTCGAAGCCACCCTTATGGCGCTTGATCCAACGATCCGTTTCGCTGGCCAGAAGCCTGGTCTCGATATTGTGCAGCCCCGCCTGGCGGAAGCGCTCGGCGCCGCGCTTCAAGCGGCCCTCCATGACGTCGCAGGCGACGACGTGGCCCTTGTTGTTCATCTGCGCGGCGATGGCCAGCGTCTTGCCGCCAGCGCCGGCGCAGAAATCGACCACGCGCTCGCCTGGCCGCGCATCGACCAGCATGGCGACGAGTTGCGAGCCCTCGTCCTGAATCTCGACCTCGCCGGTTTTGAGCATCGGCAGGCTCGCCAGCGAGGGACGTTCATTCACGCGAATGCCGTACGGAGCCACGGACGACGCCTCGGCCGCCAAGCCAAGATCCTTCAACGCGCCAAGCATGGCCTCGCGCGTCGACTTGATCGGATTGACGCGCAGGTCGAGCGGCGCCGCCGTCAGAAGCGCTGCCATCTCTTGCCTGAACGCTTCCTTGAAACGGCGCCGCAGCGGATCGGCCGCCCAGGACGGGCATTCAAGGCGCACCTCTTCCGGCATGCCTGGATGGTCGATCGTGCCTCCCTGCAATTTGACCAGCAGCGCGTGCTCGCGATCCGTCAGGACGGCAGGTGAGAACTTCGCGCCATCGAACAAGCGTTTGACCTGATCGGGCGTCTTGCCTTCCTTCAGCGTAAGCCATGCAAGCAGCCGATTGCGGGCCGTATCCTCGCGCCCATGCCTGCCCAGCCACCAGCCAAGCCGTGCATGATGCCGCAGAAGCGCATAGAGCAATTCCAGAATCTGGCCGCGGTCCTTGTCGCCGATATAGCGCCGGGCGCGAAACCACGCCGAGACGACCGCATCCGCGGGACGCGCGACGCTGTCGACTTCATGCATAAGTTCGATTGTGGCTTGCAGGCGGGCGGCAGGGGTCACGGAACGACGATAAGGCTGAAAAACGCCTATATAGGCGACAGAACAGCTCCTGACCATTGTTCGCGCGGCTCCGCGCTCATCCCTTGCGTTCCTGCAGGATGTTGCCGCCGTCCACGACGAGGACGGCGCCGTTGACATAGCTGGCTGCATCGGATGCCAGGAACAGCACGGCGGCCGCGACTTCCACGGGACTGCCGGCGCGGCCGAGCGGAGTGTTCCGCGCGGCGACGAGCTCCTCAGGCGTCGAGGCTCCGGTCGCTATCCAGCCCGGCGCCACGGCGTTGACCGTTACGCCGCTGCGGCCGACCTCCAGGGCAAGCGCATGCGTCAGCCCGACCATGCCGGCCTTGGCCGCCGAATAGGCGGCTTCGCCTTCGTTGGATACGTAAGGCCCGGTCACCGAGGCCATGTTGACGACGCGGCCATGGCCGCGTTGCACCATACCGGCCAGAAATCCGCGCGTGCTCAAGAAGGTGGTCTTCAGGCTGACATCGATGCCGCGGTCCCATTCGCTTTCGCTGAGATCGAGAAACCGCCGCTGCAATGCCGGCTGGGCAACGGTGCCCATCCCGGCATTGTTGACGAGGATATCGATCTCGCCGGCCTCTGAGCATAAACGCTCGACATCGCCGGAGAGTGTCAGGTCGGCCACGCAAGCGCTTATCTCGAGCCCCTCCCCTCGCAGTTCCTCCGCGCGTTGCTCGACGCGGGCAGAGGAAGCGGTGATGACGACCGAAAGTCCGGCCTCGCCCAGCGCCCGCGCGGTCGCCATGCCGATGCCGTCGGCGGCGCCCACGCCGGTCACCAGCGCTTTGCGAGACTTGCGGAACACGATCATTTCCTCTCCAGGGTTAGAATGCCGGCATGCCGGCGCGGGCAATCACACCCGCGATGAAACCGATCCCACGCCGGGTTCAATAACCGGCACTGACGCCGAAATCGATCGAAAGCGCGGCCCCGTTGATCGGCGCAGCGCCCGGCTGGCAAAGATAGTGGATGAAGGAAGCAATCTCTTCCACCTGGATGAACCTTGCTTTGTCCCCTTGCGGATAGTGCCCGAGAAGCCGGCGCTTGTAGCCGTCGGGATCATCTCCACCATAAGTTTTGGCCTGATATTCGATCATCGGCGTTGCCGTGTCGCCGGGGCAGACGGCGTTGACCCTGATGCCTTGCGGCGCGAGCTCCAGGGCAAGTGCCTTGGTCAAGAGCACCAGCCCGCCCTTCGAGGCGCAATAGACGGAAGCCCCATTGTTGCCGACGATGCCGGCGTCGGAGGCAATGTTGACGATCACGCCTTGCGCCGCCGCCAGATGCGGGATGGCCGCCGAGATCAGGAAGAACGCGCCCTTGAGATTGACGTCCAGCACCAGGTCCCACTGCTCTTCCTCGACCTGGTTTGCCGGCCCCTCCAGCCAGACGCCGGCGGCGTTGACGAGGATGTCGATCGCGCCGCCCCAGTCCCTGGCCTTGCCCACCACGTCGCGGCAGGCGGCGGCGGAGCGGATATCGAGCGGCAAGCCGATCGCGTCCGCCCCGGTCGCGGCAATCCGCGCCAAGGCGGCGTCGAGCTTGGGGCCGGGAAGATCGGCGAGCGCGATCCGCTCGCCGTCAGCGGCGAAACGCAGTCCGGTCGCCAGACCCATTCCCCCGGCGCCGCCGGCGATCAGGACAGTCCTGCCAGCCATTCGATAAACCTCCGCGAAACGCATCGCCCGGCAAAGGCAACCACGTCATTGGGCCATGTCGCATGGACCAGCCAGGCAAAACAATGATCTCAGCATGCCGTGCCGCCCGCGATCATCCCAGTTCGAGCGTCGTGATGCCGAAAACCGTCGAGGGGGCGTTGCCGGGCTTGCCGCCCTTGTACATGTGCGTCGTGGAGAAGCCCGGAACCATGCCGGCGGCCCAA
The DNA here is from genome assembly GCF_020165615.1 of Mesorhizobium sp. BH1-1-5. NCBI lineage: Bacteria > Pseudomonadati > Pseudomonadota > Alphaproteobacteria > Hyphomicrobiales > Phyllobacteriaceae > Mesorhizobium > Mesorhizobium sp. BH1-1-5. Next base: position 225,443 of record NZ_JAIUIM010000008.1, on the reverse strand, counting down.
ACCGCCTTGCCGTGCCCTTCGCCACGCCGGTCCGACCGGCAGATATAGAGGCCGATGAAACCGAAAGCCGGGCCGTATGCGACGGCCGAAATGCCGGCCACCATCTCGCCGCCGACAAAGGCGCCGATGAACCCCTCCGGATCGGCCGCCCGTAGCGCCGCGGCATCGCCGATGCCCGGATTCCAGCCTTCCCCCGCCGCCCAGCCGACAAGCGTTTCCACTTCGCTGGCGGTCAGGGTCCGGATTGTTCTCGGCATCGTTTCACTCTGTGGCAAAGGCCGCGCCATGGTCGGCCATCAGCGGCCACGATAGGCCGCCATCCGCGGCCTGCAAAGGGCTGGAGCCGCATATCCACCCCCGCTCTCTACTGGACCAGCGCCGAAGCGCAGACCGACGCAGCCTCCGCCATGCGCTGGCAGAAAGCGGCGCTGTCAAAGCGTGGGTCCACGACCAGCGTCTGGGTGTCACCTTGCGCCGGCAGGCCGGTGAAGAAGACTGGGGCCGGCTGTCCGCTGCCATGGGCGCCGGCATTGAAGGCAACAGTGCTGGCGGCGTCGACCGTCGGCAGCACATTGGACGGCTGCACCGCCAGGTTGGCGCCGACATAAGTCAGCTCATAATTGGCGGAGGCGCTGAGGCTTCCCTGTTCGATGGCGTAGCTTCCAGGCGCACTTGCCGTCGTGGCGTCGGTGGCGAGCGCGCCGGTCAGGCTGTCATTGTCGACCAAACCAAGTCCGCCGATCGTATAGGTGAGCGGCGGATTGGGCATGCCCAGCCGACGGCCTTGCGCGTCGGCCGTGACGGTGATCGCGCGCTTGGCGATGGTGAAATCAGCGCCGACGAAGGTGATGTCGTAGTTGGAATTCGCGGCATCGGTCAGCGTGCCCCGGCCGATGGCGTAGCCACCGGCATTTTCGCCCGCCGCGCGGTCAAGAGCGCCGACCAGCGCAGCACCGCCGCCGAGGTCGCTGTAGGCATAGCTGTAGGATGACGGATCGGCATTGCCATAGGTCTTGCCCTGGCCTGCCGTCGCGGTCACCGTCACGGAGCGTTTGCCGACGGTCAGATCGGCGCCGATATAGCTGATGGCATAATTGCCGTTGTCGAGCGTCCCTTGCGCGATGCCGTAAGTGCCGACATCCGAGGTCGCGGTCGCTGTCGTCGCCAGCGAACCGGTCAGCACGTCGCTGCCGATCAGATTGCCTGCAGTAACCTGATAGGTCAGCGCCGGATTGCCGTCGCCATAGACACGGTTCTTGGCATCGGCTGTAACCGTGATCGCACGCTTGCCGACGGTCAGATCCGCGCCGACATAGCTGATCGCATAATTGCCGTTGTCGAGCGTCCCTTGCGTGATGCCGTAGGTGCCGACGCCAGACGCCGTCGTTGCCGACGTCGCCAGGGAGCCGATCAGGCTATCGCTGCCAACCAGGTTGCCCGAGGTAATCTGATAGGTCAGCGCCGGATTGCTGTCGCCATAGGTACGGCTCTTGGCATCGGCCGTCACCGCGATCGCGCGCTTGGCGACGGTCAGGTCGGCCCCGACATAGCTGATCGCGTAATTGCCGTTGTCGAGCGTCCCTTGCGTGATGCCGTAAGTGCCGACGCCAGACGCCGTCGTTGCCGACGTCGCCAGGGAGCCGATCAGGCTGTCGCTGCCAACCAGGTTGCCCGAAGTGACCTGATAGGTCAGCGCCGGATTGACATCGCCGTAGGCGCGGCCCTTGGCGTCGGCCGTCACCGTGATCGCGCGCTTGGCGATGGTGAAGTCCGCACCGACGAAAGCGATATCGTAGTTGGAATTGGACACGTCCAGCGTGCCCTCGCCGATGGCGTAGGTGCCGGCGTTCTCGCCGGCCACGCGATCGAGGCTGCCGGTCAGCGTCACGCCGCCGTCGAGATTGGAGACGGAATAGGTGTAGAGCGACGGATCGGCATTGCCGTAGATCTTGCTCTGGCCCTGATCGACGGTGACCGTTACCGCGCGCTTGTCGATGGTGAAATCGGCGCCGACATAGCTGATGTCGTAGTTCGCATTGTTCGCACTGGTCAGCGTGCCCTGGCCAATGGCGTAGCTGCCGGCATTTTCGCCGGCATCCCGGCTGAGCGTGCCGACCAACGACGCGCCGGTGCCGAGATCGCTATACGTGTAGCCATAAGACGAAGGATCGGCATCGCCATAGGTCTTGCTCTGCCCCGGCGTCGCCGTGACCGCCACGGCTCGCTTTGCGACGGAAAGCTGGCCCGTGCTGTTGAAGGCAAGCGCGTAGCCGTTCTGCGCGGCGACGTCGCCGGCGTCGATGGTGATCGTATAGGTCCCGGCGCCGAGTTGCTGGAGGGCAAGCGTATTGGGGGCCGAGAGCGTCGGCGTGCCGCTGTAGGCTGTCAAAGCGCTGTCACCAAGATAGGCGTTGGCCACCCCCGCCTGATAGCCCGACACCGAATAGCTCAGTGCCGGCATGGCGTCGCCATAGACCTTCGATGCATTGTCGGAGGTGAAAGTCAGCGTCGGCTGATAGGCGAAGACATAACGGTTGCCTGATGCGCCCACCGCGCCTCCGGCTGCGGTGTTCCAGATCGCGGTGTTGTCGCTGTCGAGGTTGCCGAATGTGTTGCCGTCCGGACCTGCGGCATAGGCCAGCCAGCGTCCGCTGGTCGCGGTGACGGCGTCGCTGCCGCGGTTGTTGATGAAGTGCGCCCCCGACAGCACCGGGTCCGCGCCACTGACCGTTGCATTCGCCGCGATGGTGAGATCGCCTGTTGTCCGAAGCTTTGCGGAACCGCTGGTGCTCACGCCGTTCGTGGCGACCCCACGAGCGTTCGTGACCCGGGCGACGGTCAAGCTGGTGCCATCCTGCAGATCGACGGAGCCGGCATTGCCGCCAACCGCTCCGACCTGGTTGCCCGCATTGGTAAGGCTGAAGCTCCCCGTGCCGCCAAGCCAGAGCGACGCCGCGGTCAGGCCGCCGGTCTGCGTGACCGTGCCACTGGACGACAGCGCCAGCGTGCCGCTGCCCACCGACAGCGCCTGGTCGAGAGCGAACGTCGTCGCCGCCGTCTCGATCTGGCGATTGGCGAAGGAGAGGCTGCCGACGGAGGTCGAGCCGACCGCCGAAGCATAGGCGCTGTTCAGCGCCGAGAGGGAAGCGATCGAACCGTCCGCTTCATCGACGCGCCAGTCGCCATAGACGTTGAGGTTCGAGATATTGCCGCCGGAGAGGCCCGTACGGAAAGTTGCACCGTTCTTTGCACCCGAGCTTGGGTTGGCAACGGTGTAGGCGACAACCGAGTTCGAGACCGTACCGGTCGGAAGGGCGAGATAGTAGTAGCCGTTGACGCCGGTCGAGACCGTGCCGAGGTTGACGCCGCCCGACACAACCGACACCAGCCCGGCATCGGGAACATAGGCAGGCTGGCGGACACCGGAACTTAGCACGGTCGCGCCGGCATCCTTGTAGGCAATGCCGGAGATCGCCTGCACGCCATTGGGGTAGAAACTTTTGAGATAGGGATAGAGGCCGCCCACGCCGCCGCCGTAACTGGCGCTCAATCCGCTGGCGCCGCCATTCTGAAAGCTGGAGGTGGAGAGGCCGACTATAGTGATGTCCGCTCCGCTGGCCGTGCCGTAGCCGATCGCAGGCTTGCCGCCCGACGTCGTCGTGTCGTAGGCGCCGCTGACCACGCTTTGGAAGTAGTTGGCGCCGATAAACCCTCCGATATAGGCCCCGCCGCTCACCGCGCCGGTCGCATAGCTGTCCGTGACCCGGCCGCCGACCGCGCCTATGGCCGAATTCGATCCGATGAGACCGCCGGCCGCCGCGCCGCCGCTGCCGATGTCGACGGCGCCCGAGGCGTAGACGCGATCGATGGTTCCCGAGTAACCATTGGTGCCCACGGCACCGCCGGCGGTGTTGGTGTCACGGGCACTGACGATAACCGTGGAGAAGCTGTCGGACAGCGCGCCGTCGTTTTCACCGATCAGACCGCCGGAGACCGACCCATAACCCGTCGTGAACAACTGGCCGGTCGAATAGACCTGTGTGACCGTGCCGGCATTCAGGCCGGCGATTGCGCCAAGTGTCTTGTTGCCGCGGATGGTTGCATCGGTGACGCCGACATTCTGGACCAGGCCACCCGCGCCGACATAGCCGAACAGACCGACATATTGAGCCGAGGGTTGCAATACGGACAATTTGTCGATGGCATGGCCAAGGCCATCGAAGGTGCCCGTGAAACCGTTGCCGCCATTCTGGACAGTGCTGTTGCCATCGGTGCCGAGGGATATGAAGCCGAGACCGGCGTTCCAGCTTGAGGTAGCGCTGGCATCGATGTTCCTTGCCAGGGCGTAGCGCCCCGTCAGCCCGCTGTTGATCGCCTGCAGGCCGTTGACGTCGTAGATCAGCGTGTAGCTTTGGCCGTTGATCGACAGCGCCTGCGCTCCCGGCGCGCCGGTGAAAGTGGCCGAGGCGCCTAGCGCATAGGAGATCGTTCCGCCGGAGCCGCCATGATTGGTGACAAGCGAAAGCCCGCCGACGCCGCCGAGCGTGGCGTCGGCGTTGAAGACGATCGAGTGATAGGCGTCGAGCGTCAGCGTGTTGGTGCTCCACGTGATCGGCGCGGCAACGGTGATGTCGCCCGCCTGAGAGCCGCCGCTGCCCGTGGAGATGGTGACGTTGGCTGTCGCGAGCAGGTTCTGCAGCGTCGTGACGTTGATGACGCTGTCGTTGGCGTTGGCGCTCATGCTGCCGCCGGTGTTGCCGGCGACGTTGGAGATGGTGACGTTGTAGGGGTCGAGCAGCAGATCGCCCGTGTAGCCGAAGCGGGCGCGAAGATCAGCCGAGCCGGTGAAGTCGAGGCGCTGCTTGCCCGAAACTTCGACGAAGCCGCCATTGCCGCTGACATCGCCGCCACGCGCCGAGATCTTGCCGGCAAATGCCGTCTGTTCGTCCGACCAGACGATCACCGTGCCGCCGTCGCCATTGCCGGTCGCGTCGGCGCTGATCACCGTGTCCTTGTCGATCTCGGTCGTCTCGGCCCGTTGCAGCGGGCCCGAGCCTTGTTTGTCGCCGCCAATCTTGACCGTGCCGCCATCCTTGCCCGAGGCGTCGACAACAGCGCCCTTGAGCTTCAGCTTCCGCCCGGTGACGGTCACCTTGCCGCCCTGGCCGCTGGCCTTGGCCGAAACGTCGAGCTTGCCCGATACTTCGACCGAGCCGTCGGCGCCGCCAAGCACGATCTCGCCGGACTGGCCCGACACGGTGCGCGCCTCGACGAGGCCCGACATATTGACGGCCTGCCGCGCCGCTTCCTTGGCTGCCGCCGCCTTGATCTCGACCCGGCCGCCATCGGCGCTGATCACGCCCGAATTGGAGACCAGCGCGCTCGAGCCATCCGCCCTGGTCGGCACCGCGACCTGCAGGAACCCGTCGCCTGAAAGATCGAGCGTCGCCTCCTCGCCTGAGCCCAGCCCGACCTTGCCGAGCGGCACGCTGATGGTGCCGGAATTGTCGACGCTGCCGCCGATCAGGGCCGCATAGCCGCCTGAACCGATCGAGACGGACCCCTCGTTCGTCACCGCGGCAGAAGCGCCCTTGCCCTTGAACCTGAGCTTGCCGGCCTTGAAGTCCTCGTCGTCGATGTCGAGCGAGGAGCCGACGAAGCCGGCCGCGCTCACCTTGCCGGTCTTGGAGATGGCGATGCCGTTGGGATTGACCAGGAACACCTGTCCATTGGCGTTGAGCTGGCCGGCAATGGTCGACCTGGTGTTGCCGGTGACGCGGTTGAGCATCACCGACGATGAATTCGGCTGGTCGATGTCGACGCGTGCGCCGGCGCCGATGGAAAAGCTCTGCCAGTTGACGATGGCCGAGTTGGTCGACTGCTTGATCGCCAGCTGCGACGAAGACGGCTTGGAGATGGTCACGCCGCCCGACGCGACGCTGCCGCCCGTCGGCAGTTCCTGCGCCCGGGCCGAGGTGAAGCCGACAAGCGCGGTCGAGCCAAGAAGCAACGCCGTAAGCGGCAGGTTCACGGTGCGAAAAAGGGGAAATGTGTCGCGCATGGCCGGCCCTAGAACTGGATGGCGCCGCTCAGCGAGAAGCGATCGCTGATAGGCTGATGATCGTCACGGTGCTGACGGCCCCATTCGAGGGTCAGGCTCGTGTTGGTGGGATCGCTGGCGAAGGCCGTGCCGAGCTTGACGCCAAGCCCGTAGGAGGCGCCGACGGTGCTGGCGCTCTCGAGCGCCGTCGGCATTTCCAGCCGGACTTCGCCGACGGCGCCGAAGACGTAAGGCGAAAGCTGGACCACGCCGCCGGTGAAGGGCATGTACCAGGGCGAGGACAATTCACCGCGAACCACATAGCCGGAATCGCCTTGCAGTGCGCCGGCATCGAAGCTCGACAGTCCGGTCGCGCCGGCAAGGCCGATCTGCTCGGACTGCAGCAGCGGCTTGCCGAACGAGGTTTGCGCCCGGGCGAACAGATCGACGCCGAGATGGTCCGCCAGTTGCTGGCTGTAGCTCGCCGAGACCTCCAGCTTCTGAAATTCGGCATCCGCGCCCTGGCGCGACAGCGGCAGGAGCGGCGTGGCGTCGGCGGCCATACGCGCGCCGAGGCCGTCTATGCCGAATGAAGCCGTGATGTTGCCGACGAAGACGCCGCCGAGCGGCGTGAACCAGGTGGCGTCGGTGCCGAACCGGATGATGCGCAGCCTGTCCTCGGCGATGGGCAACGAGATCGGCGTGACGGCGTCGAGATGGTCGTTCTGCGCGTCGAAGGACAATTGGCTGCTTACCGTCAGCGCCCGGCTGCGGATCCAGGGATAGCGCAGCCGCGCGGAATAGCGCTCGAATTCGCTGCCGAAGCCCAACGAACCAGGCTCGGCGTCCGGATTGGCGCGCGTGCGGCTGGCTTCGAGATTGAGCGTCAGCCCGTCATAACCGATCGGGACGACGATACCGGCCGCGTAGTTGCGATTGCGCGGATCGTCGCTGGTCAGGCCCTGGTCGCCGCCATTGGGATATCCGCCGGCCCGCAGGTAGACGAGTTCGCCGAGACCGAGCAATGAATTGAAATCGACGCCGACGCCGGTCGACCAGCGTTGCAACGAAGGCGATAGCGAATTGTCGACGGTGAGTTGCCCGCCGATCGGCCGGTACTTGCCGTCGATGACAAGCACGCTGGCGCCCTTGGTCGAGCCTGCCTTCAGTGTCGAGCGCAGCCTGGCGCCCGGCGTGTCGCCGGCCAGCAGCAGCTTGCGTTCGATCGCGGACAGCTTGATGCCCTTTTTACCGACCAACGGCGCCAGCGTCGCCTCGACCCTACCCCTTATCCGTTCCGGCAGATTGCCGGTGTCGATCTTTTCAAGGAAGCCATCGACGACGACCAGCCGCAACGTCGCGCCGTTGGTCAGTTTCTGCGCCGGCAGCACCACCCGCGCCAGCACGTAGCCGGCGCGCGCGTATTCGGCTTCCAACTGGCGCGCCGCGGCGAAGATCTCGGCTGCCGTGACCGTGCGGTCGGAAAGTCCGGCGGTGACCTTGCGCGTTGTTTCGGTCATGTCGGCAAGGCCGCCCTCGATATGCACTCCGGCAAGCCTGACCTTCAGCTTCTCGGCGCCGGCGGGTGCCTCCAGTCCCTTGCTTTCAGGGATGGAGACACCTGCCGTGTCCGGCCCGGGCGGTGGCCGAAAGGTGGGCGGAGTGATCTGGCTTGCGGTCTGCGCGAAAGCGCCGGATGAAAGCCAGAGGCAGGCAGAAGCGGCGACAAGCGCCGTCTTGACGCCGCCATAGCCACACCATCCTGCCTCGCCGGGCCGGGGCCGGTCGCCGTATCGGAGGTTGCGGTTTTCATCGGCATGGAAGCCGGTTCCGCCCATATGGCTCACGCAGTCACTCTCGATCCGAGACGGAAATCTGGGCGCAAAGCGTTGCCATCGCCGATGCCGCGCATCGGGCGCCAGACCCTGTCCTTGTTACTTTTTTCCCGGGAAAGCGCTCCCCGCAGCCCCGATGGCGCGGAACCTATGCCCGCTTGCCGAGACTCGTCAATTCAACGCAGGGCTGCGGGCTCGACTATTATTGGCACGGGTTTCCCAAGCCGACGCAAAGAGTTAGCAACGAATCCATCGCCTAATCGTTCGTTGTTCCAATAGGCAACTGGACACGGCCGGCTAAGACTGGGAATCTTCATTTGTCGTTGCTTGGAATCGCATGGAGTACCGCAGGAAATGCCGCAGAGCGCCGCAGAGATCGCCCGTCATCCGGCAGCGCTGCGCGGTGTGCAGGAACAGGCGAAGGCGCTCATCCATATTTATGAAACGAGCCCGCGACTGGCCGCCGTGTTTGCCACCCAGCAGCGCTGGCTGCTCGCTCATGTCGGCCTGGCGCTGCATTTCCGGCGCGATCCCAACGACCGCCGCACCGAAATGACGATGGCGCGTTTCATCGAGGTCGTGCGCCGCAATTCCGTGGCCAGCCGCAACACCGCCGAGGCCTTCGTCAAGGAGATGCTGCACTACAACATCGCCGAATACATCTCGACCAGCGGTGATGGCCGCGCCCATCCCATGCGGGTCACGGCGGGCACCATCGAGACCTTCACCGGCTGGATTTACGCTCATCTGAGGACGCTCGACCACATAGATGGCGGAAGCCGGTTGGCAGCCTTCCTCGATCGGCCCGAAATGCTGCCTACCCTGCAGCCGCTGATCGCCGATGGATTGCTGGCCAGCGAGGGCGTGCGGGAGCCTGGGCAGACTTTTTCATTGTTTATCTGGCTAAACAACGGCGGCATCGTCATGGACTGGCTGATGTCCGGCATCGATTCCGAGGACGTCCATCTCGACAGGATACCGACCGGCGTCATTTCGGTCAGCGAATTCGCCCACTGGCTGAAGCTCTCGCGCACCCATCTGGCGCGCAAGCTCCATGATGCCGAGGCACTCGGCAGCATCGGCTGGGTCGGCCAGCGCGGTCATTCCGTGATGTGGGTTTCGCGGCAGTTCTACGACGAATACATGGCGGTCCAGGCGTCCAAGCTCGCCGTAGTCGACGAAGCCTTCGAGGGCTGTCTCTCGGCTCTGAAAGATAGTTGACCGTCAAAGTCGGCGCACCTCGCGCAAAGCCGCCCCCACGCTGGCGGGTGCCGGCCAAAACTGCTATCCGCAACTTGCGAGACTACAGCATCTTTGGGTGGAAGCTGGGAGGGTGCCTTGACCTATGAAGACATTGCCGGTCACCCGGCGCTGCATGCTTGCGTGCGCGCACAGGCGATGGCGATGCAGCAGGCCTATGAAGGAAACCCGCGGGCATCCTCGGTCTTTGCCACCCAGCAACGCTGGCTGATGGCCCATATCGGTCTTGCCCTGCATTTCCGCAGAGACCCCAGCGACTACCGAAAGGAAATGACGGCGGCGCGTTTTGTCGACGTCACCGTTCAGCATGCGGTGGCAAGCCGAAACACGGCCCATGCCTTCATCAAGGAAATGCAGCACTATAATTTCATCGAGGTCGGGCCGGCGGGCGACGACGGCCGCATTCGCCCCCTGCACCTGCCCGCCATGACCCTGGAGCCGTTGATCGGCTGGATTCATATGCATCTGAGCACGCTTGATGCTCTTGACGGCGCGAACCGCCTGGAGACATTTCAAGCGCGGCCGCAAATGCTGGCCAAGTTGCAGCCCCTGATCGCGGACGGCCTGATTTCCTCGGTGCCGGTGCGCGAGCCGCAACAGACTTTTTCGCTGTTCACCTGGCTCAACAATGGCGGCGTCGTTATGGACTGGCTGATCGCCGGCGTCGACCCTCAAAATGCCGGCCAGGAGCGCATTCCCACCGGCGTGCTGTCGATTGGCGATTTCGCCAGGTGGCTGAAGCTGTCGCGCACCCACCTTGCGCGCAAACTGCGCGACGCCGAGGCGCTCGGCAGCGTCGGCTGGCTTGGGCGGCGCGGCCATTCCGTCATGTGGATATCGAAGGAATTCTATGGCGAATACGTCACCGCGCAGGCGGTCAAGCTTGCCATCATCGATACCGCCTTCGCCGCCAGCGTGACGTAAGCGGCCAACTGAGCGCCTTGCGCCTTTCTACCCGGCCTTCAGGATTGCGGAAAATCGCGGATCGAAGGCCCGGCTGATCGGCTCGGCCGCGGCGCCCACGGCGATCGCCCAGGGATCCGTGGTGCCGAGTTGCAGCCGCGGCAGGCGCCGAACGGGACGATCCGCGATCGACGGCAGCAGCGGATGCATGGCTTGGAGCAGAAGCCGGGCCAGCGCCTCGGGCGCGCTGCTGGTGAGGATGACGGTCTGCGGATCGAAGATCGTTTCGATCAGGTGCACGCCCCAGCGCAGGTCGGACGCAGCTCTTTCGACCCAGCCCATGACCCGCGGGTCTTGCGCAAGCGCCAGTGCGCCGAGCGTCTCGTAGAGTCCCCTCTCGGCGGGGTCGAGGCCGAGATGCTGGTAGAGCGAGGCGAGCGAGGCGCGATGCTCCAACGGCGTGGAGCCGGGGCCGGCCGGCGAAAGCAACGCCATGCCGACCTCGCCCGCATTGCCGTTGCCGCCGCCGTAGAGTTCTCCGTTGAGGATCAGCCCGGCGGCTATGCCGTAGCCGACATAAAGGCAGACGGCGTGATCGACGCCATGCGCGGCCCCGACGATCCGCTCCGCCGTCGCGCAGGCCGCCGCGTCGTTCTGCAGGCCGACATTGAGCCCGGTGCCGGCCGCGAGCGCCTCCACCAGCGGAAATTGCTGCCAGGCCGGCATCATCCATTTGTTGTCGGGATTCTTCAGCCCGAACGGGCCCGGCATGGCGACGCCCAACCCGACCAGCCGCCGTTCGGACTGGGCAAACAAGGAAGCCAGCTCGCGCCTTACGCGGTCGACCAGGCCGAGGATGATCTTGACGCCCGTCGAAGGCTCGTCGAACGGCAGCCCCGCCTCGGCGCGCGCGATCACCTTGCCGACGAGATCGACCACAACGACGCGTGTCAAATGCCGGTCGATCTGCAGCCCGATGGCGAAGGCCCCTTCGGGAACCAGCCGGTAGGGCGTGAAAGGCTGCCCCCTGCCCTTGCGCACCGCATCCAGGGCGACAACCAGCCCATCGCGCTCGAGATCCTCGATGATGTTGGAAACCGCCTGCTTGGTAAGCTGCGTCGCCCGCGCCAGGTCGGCGCGCGAAAGCGCGCCGTTGAGCCGCAGCGCCTCGATCATGACGCGGCGGTTATGCGCGCTCGTTCCCTCCTGGTTGGTGCCGCTTTTGGCACGGATCGGGCTGATGTCATGCACCGTCGTTTCCCCTCTTGACTCCATTAAAGGATTGATCGACTAATTAAGTCAAGCGAATTGACTTAATAGGTGAGACCCGCGCGGCTCCACAAAAAGACGGCAAAGCTTTCGGGCTCCGCCGCACGCCGTTGGGACGGATCCGGTCATACGCGATGCGAATTCGAGGAAGCGGCCCGCCGCCCCTCGCAGCTGTCGAAAATGGGAGAAGACAAATGCTGAAATCGATCGGTAAGACACTTCTGGGCGCGGTGTTCGTCGGCGGACTGTTCGTCCCCCACGCCTTCGCCGAAACCACCTTGAACGCGCTCTTCATGGCGCAGGCCGCCTATAGCGAGGCCGACGTGCGCTCGATGACGGAGGCCTTCACCAAGGCCAATCCGGACATCAAGGTCAATCTCGAATTCGTTCCCTATGAAGGCTTGCACGACAAGACCGTGCTCGCCCAGGGGTCCGGCGGTGGCTACGACGTGGTGCTGTTCGACGTCATCTGGCCAGCCGAATATGCGACCAACAAGGTGCTGGTCGACGTATCGTCGAAGATCACCGACGACATGAAGAAGGGCGTGCTGCCCGGCGCCTGGACCACCGTCCAGTATGACGGCAAGTACTATGGCATGCCGTGGATCCTCGACACCAAATACCTGTTCTACAACAAGGAAATCCTGGAGAAGGCCGGCATCAAGGCGCCGCCGAAGACCTGGGAAGAGCTTGGCCAGCAGGCCAAGATCATCCAGGACAAAGGCCTGCTGAAGACGCCGATCGCCTGGAGTTGGTCGCAGGCCGAAGCCGCCGTCTGCGACTACACCACGCTGGTCAGCGCCTATGGCGGCGACTTCCTCAAGGACGGCAAGCCCGACTTCCAGAATGGTGGCGGCGTCTCGGCGCTGAAATACATGGTCGACAGCTACAAGTCGGGCCTCACCAATCCCAATTCCAAGGAGTTCCTGGAGGAAGATGTCCGCAAGGTGTTCGAGAACGGCGATGCCGCCTTCGCGCTGAACTGGACCTACATGTACAACATGGCCAACGATCCGAAGGACTCCAAGGTTGCCGGCAAGGTCGGCGTCGTGCCGGCGCCGGGCGTTACCGGCACCAGCGAGGTCTCGGCTGTCAACGGCTCGATGGGCCTTGGCGTCACGACGGTGTCGAAGCATCAGGACGAGGCCTGGAAATACATCGAGTTCATGACCTCGCAGGCGACGCAGAACCAGTATGCCAAGCTCTCGCTGCCGATCTGGGCCTCGTCTTACGACGATCCGGCCGTCACCAAGGGTCAGGAAGAACTGATCGCCGCCGCCAAGCTCGGCCTGGCCGCGATGTATCCGCGCCCGACCACACCTAAATACCAGCAGCTGTCGACGGCGCTGCAGCAGGCGATCCAAGAATCGCTGCTCGGCCAGACGACGCCGGAAGACGCGCTCAAGACCGCAGCTGAGAACAGCGGCCTCTGATCTGTCGTTCCTCGACGCGGGCGGCCTCATAAGCGAGCGCCGCCCGTGCTATTTCTGATCGGATGAAGGAAGAGAGGCGCCTCTGATGTCAGGCACCTGGATGACGACTCGCGCGTGGCTGTTGATGCTGCCGCTTCTGGTGATCATGGTGGCCGTCATCGGCTGGCCATTGGTCGACACGGTCAGGCTCTCCTTCACCGATGCCCAACTGGTCGGCACGGCGGGCAATTACGTCGGCTTCGACAACTACGCCAAGATGCTGACGAGCTCGAATTTCACCCGCACGCTCTCGACCACCACCTGGTTCGCGGTCGTCTCGGTCGCGGCCGAAATGGTGCTCGGCGTGCTGGCGGCGCTTCTGCTCAATCAGGAGTTCCGCGGTCGCGCGGTCTTGCGCGGGCTGATGATCCTGCCCTGGGCGCTGCCCACCGTCGTCAACGCTACGCTCTGGCGGCTTATCTACAATCCCGAATATGGCGCGCTGAACGCGGCGCTGACGCAACTTCATCTCATCGACGACTATCGCTCCTGGCTGGGCGAGCCCGGCACGGCGCTCGCGGCGCTGATCGTCGCCGACTGCTGGAAGAATTTTCCGCTTGTCGCGCTCATCGCGCTCGCCGCCCTGCAAGCGGTGCCGCGCGACATCACGGCCGCGGCGCTTGTCGACGGCGCCGGCCCGTTCAACCGCTTCCGCTTCGTCATCCTGCCCTATCTCGCTGGTCCGCTGATGGTGGCGCTGGTGCTGCGCACAATCGAGGCCTTCAAGGTCTTCGACATCATCTGGGTGATGACCCGCGGCGGCCCGGCCAACAGCACGCGCTCGCTGTCGATCCTCGTCTACCAGGAGGCCTTCTCGTTCCAGCGCGCCGGCTCCGGCGCTTCGCTGGCGCTGATCGTCACCTTGCTCGTCACCGTGCTCGCCGTCGCCTATGCGGCGCTGGTGAGGAAGACCGCGGGGAGCGCGACCTGATGGAACGCAAGAGCCCGCTCTTCACCGCTTTCGTCTATGCCTGCGCGATCCTGCTCGCCGCGGTGATCCTGGCGCCGCTCGCCTGGCTCTTCGTCATGAGCATATCGCCAGCCGCCGATCTTGCCGCCAAGCCGCTGCGCTGGTGGCCGCAGGCGGCCGACTTCTCCCGTTACGCGCAGCTTCTGTCGACAGCCGAGAACAGCGCCGGCGCCGCCTTCACCGCCTCGCTGCGCAACAGCCTCGAAGTCGCCGGCATGGCGACGCTTGCCGCTGTCGTCCTTGCCGTGCCGGCCGGCTGGGCCGTCTCGCGCACGCCTTCGGTCGGCTGGTCGCTGTCGATGGTGATCGCCACTTACATGCTGCCGCCGGTGGCGCTCTCGGTGCCGCTTTATATGGGCCTGTCCTGGCTCGGCCTGCTCAACAATGTCTTCGGTCTGGCGCTGATCTATCTGACGATTCTCGCGCCCTTCACCACCTGGCTGATGAAATCGGGTTTCGATTCCATCCCGCGCGAGATCGAGGCCGCGGCAATGATCGACGGGGCCGGCCTGCTCCAGACCTGGCGCATCATCACCTTGCCGCTGGCGGCGCCCGTGGTGGCGACATCGGCGCTGTTTGCCGTGCTGCTTGCCTGGGACGAGTTCTTCTACGCCCTGCTCTTCACCTCGGACCAGCGGGCAAAGACCCTGACCGTCGCCATCGCCGATCTCGCCGGCGGCCGCGTTTCCGACTACGGACTGATCGCCACCGCCGGCGTGCTCGCGGCCTTGCCGCCGGTGCTGATCGGCCTCGTCATGCAACGCGCGCTGATCTCGGGCCTGACCAGCGGCGGAGTGAAAGGATAATCATGACTGCACAAAAGAACCGCCCCGCAGGGCTCGTCGCCATCGACCGCGAGATGGCGCGCCAGCATGCGGATGCGCTTGCCTCGTTCGAGAGCAATCGGGAGGCCGCCGCCGAGGTCGCCGCCTCGATCAGGAAGAACGGCAGGCTCGTCCTGCTCGGCATGGGCGCCTCGCATGCCGTCGCGCGCGCCGTCGAGCCGCTCTATCGCGCGCACGGCATCGATGCCATCGCGATGCCGCTGTCGGAACAGCTCGGACAGCCGCTTCCGCTGGACGGCAGGACGGTGATCGTCACCTCGCAGTCCGGCGAGAGCGCCGAGGTGCTGCGCTGGTTCGCCGGGACCGGCGATCGCGCCGAAACCTTCGGCCTGACGCTGGAGGCCGGCTCGTTTCTCGGCCGGACAGTGCCTTGCCTCGTCGGCGCCGGCGGCACCGAGCTTGCCTTTGCCGCGACCCGCAGCCTGACGGTGACTTTCGCCCTGCATCTCGCCATCCTCGCGGCGCTTGGCGAAGATCCCGCCGCCGCCCTTGCGGCGCTTAAAATGCCGGAAACGGTTGCAGTCGATGCCGCCCTTGCGGCACTCGGCAATGTGGCGACCGTGGTCACATCGGGCCGCAGCCTGCAAGGTGTGGCCGAAGCGCTGGCGCTGGGCCTCACGGAACTGTCGCGCCTGCCCTGCTACTCGCTCGAGGGCGGCCAGCTTCGCCACGGGCCGATGGAAATGCTCGGTCCCAAGATCGGCATCGTGCTTTTCCGCGGTAACGACCCGACTGCGGATCTCGTCACCGCGATGGCCGAATCGGTCGTCGAAGCCGGCGCGCCGCTGATCGTCTTCGATGCCTCGGCCATGTCGCCGGTCGCGGGCGCCGTCACGTTGAGGTTCGAGCGTGCCTCGGGGCTGGCGGCGGTCTTTGCCATGCTGCCGGTGGCGCAGCGTCTGATGATCGCCTTCGCCGACTCCCGCGTCGAGAACGCTGGAACGCCGGTGCGCACCACCAAGATCACCAGGAGCGAATGATGCGGCCGCTCGCGGTGATCGGCAACGTCAATGTCGACCTGATCGTCGGCCCGGTCGCGCCCTGGCCAAAGGCAGGCACCGAGACCGTCGTCGACCACGATGATCTGCGGGTCGGCGGCCAGGCCGGCAACACCGCGCTTGCCTGGCAGGCGCTGGGCATTGATTTCGACATCGCCGCCAATCTCGGCGACGACCAGTTCGGCCGCTGGCTGCGCGAAGCCTTCGGGCGCCGCGCGCAAAATTGGCCTGTTCGTCCCGAAGGCACGACATTGTCGGTCGGCATGACCCATCCCGACGGCGAGCGCACCTTCTTCACCACGCGCGGCCACCTGCCCCGCTTCGGCCTGGCCGACGTGCTCTCCGTGCTGGACGGCAATCGGCTTTCCGGCGGCTATGCGCTGCTCTGCGGCTCTTTCCTCACCGAAGACCTGACGCGCGATTACGACGCTTTCTTCGGCTGGACCGAAGCGCATGGCATCGCCGTTGCGCTCGACACCGGCTGGCCGATCGATGGCTGGACGGAAGCAAACTGCGCTGCCGCGCGCGGCTGGCTGTCGCGCTGTGCGCTGGCCCTGTTCAACGAGGTCGAGACGACGACATTGGCCGGCCTGGCAGATCCGGCGCAGGCGGCGCGCAAGATCCGCGACGGCATGAAGGGTGGGGCAACCGTCGTCGTCAAGCGCGGGCCCGACGGCGCGATCGCCATCGGCGCCGACGGCGATCTCATTGAAGTGCCGGCACCCCGCGTCACCGTCGTCGACACGATCGGCGCCGGCGATGTCTTCAACGCCGCCTTCCTGGCCGCCTTGGCACAGGGACGGCCGCTGGAGAACTGCCTGTCCGCCGCCGTCCAGGTGGCGTCGCGCGCCATCTCAACACTGCCCCGCGACTATGGCGGGCCGATCCAATTCGAGGATGCCGTCCATGAGCGCGCTTGAAATCCGCGATGTCCGCAAGAATTACGGCAGCGTCGAAACGCTGAAAGGCATCGACATCGCGCTTGAGAACGGCGAGTTCCTGGTGCTGCTCGGCTCGTCCGGCTGCGGCAAGTCCACCCTGCTCAACATCATCGCCGGCCTTGCCGAGGCAACGAGCGGCGACGTTCTGATCGGCGGTCGGTCCGTGCTCGGCGTGCATCCGAAGAACCGCGACATCGCGATGGTCTTCCAGTCCTACGCGCTCTATCCGAACCTCACCGTCAGCCGCAACATCGGCTTCGGCCTGGAGATGCGCAAGGTTCCCGCCGCCGAGCGCGACAGGGCCGTGCGCGAGACGGCGAAGCTCCTGCAGATCGAGAACCTGCTCGACCGCAAGCCCGGCCAGCTCTCCGGCGGCCAGCGCCAGCGCGTCGCCATCGGCCGGGCGCTGGTGCGCAAGCCGCAGGTTTTCCTGTTCGACGAGCCGCTCTCCAATCTCGATGCCAAGCTGCGGCTCGAGATGCGCACCGAATTGAAGCGCCTGCACGAGATGCTCAAGACCACGGTCGTCTACGTCACCCATGACCAGATCGAGGCGATGACGCTGGCGACCCGCATCGCCGTGATGCGCGATGGTCGTATCGAGCAGCTCGGCACGCCGCAGGAGATCTACAACCACCCGGCGACGCTCTATGTGGCTGGTTTCGTTGGCGCGCCCGCGATGAACATGCTGGAAGCGACCGTCGAGGAGGGCAAGCTCGCCATTGCCGGCACCGATGCACGGCTGGCGCTGCCGGGCCGCTACGCCAATGCTGTCCGCAACGGTACTCCTGTTGTTGTCGGCATCAGGCCCGAAGCGCTACGCCTCGGATCGGACAGCGGTGCGGAACTGTCGCTATCCGTCGAGATCGACGTCGTCGAACTGACCGGTCCCGAGCAGGTCACCACTGCCCGCACCGGAACGCAACGGCTGACGGCGACCTTGCCGCCGCAAGCCCGTGTCGCCAAGGGCCAGCCATGCGCCTTTGTCTTCGACGCGGATGCGCTTCGCTTGTTCGATCCGACCACCGGGAAGGCTCTCTGAGAAGCGATATCTCCCGCGCGGGAGATGCCGTCACATCGCGAAGCTTGTACTCACGGCACGCTGCGCGCCTTCGGCAACACCGCGCATGGGGAAAGCTTATGAAGAAAACCTATGAGAAACCGACGTTGAACAAGCGTCAGAAATTGTCCAGCGTCACGGCCGTCTGCACGCCCTCCACCTGCGTCGACTGACCTTCTCTGCGGCAATTGGAAAACGGCGCCGCTTTCGCGGCGCCGTTGCGGTTCAATCGATGTCGAACGAGACACCCTGGGCCAGCGGCAGCGCCTTGGAGAAATTCACCGTGTTGGTGGCGCGGCGCATATAGGCCTTCCAGGCATCCGAGCCGCTCTCACGGCCGCCGCCGGTCTCCTTCTCGCCGCCGAACGCCCCACCGATCTCGGCGCCCGAGGTGCCGATGTTGACGTTGGCGATGCCGCAATCCGAGCCGTCGACGCCAAGGAAGCGCTCCGATTCCTGCAGGTCGCGGGTGAAGATCGATGACGACAGCCCGGCGCCGACCGCATTATGCTGTTCCAGCGCCTCGTCGAAATCGGTGTATCTCATCACATAGAGGATCGGCGCGAAGGTCTCTTCCGTCACCGGCGAAACCTGCTTCGGCATCTCGACCAGCGCCGGATGCACGTAATAGGCGTCCGGGTGACCGTTCTCGACGCGCGCGCCGCCCGTCACCTTGCCGCCATGGGCGGTGGCTTCCTTCAGCGCCTTCTGCATGTTGTCGAAGGCGCCCTTGTCGATCAGCGGACCGACCAGCACCTTGCCTTCCAGTGGATTGCCGACCGAGACGGACTGATAGGCCTTCTTCAGCCGCGGCAAGAGCGCGTCGTAGACGCTGTCATGCACGAACAGGCGCCGCAGCGTCGTGCAGCGCTGGCCGGCGGTGCCCATCGCGCCGAAGGCGATGGCCCTGAGCGCCATGTCGAGATCGGCGGTGGGCGTGACGATGCCGGCATTGTTGCCGCCGAGCTCGAGCACCGCGCGGGCGAAGCGCTTTGCGAGCCTCGGACCGACCTCGCGGCCCATGCGCGTCGAGCCGGTGGCCGAGACCAGCGGCACCTTCGGATGGTCGACCAGCACCTCGCCGGCGACGCGGTCGCCGATCAGCACCTGCAGCAGGCCTGCCGGCGCATCGGTGCCGAAGCGTTTTGCGGCGCGCTTGAAGATCGCCTCGCAGGCAAGCGCGGTCAGCGGCGTCTTTTCCGACGGCTTCCACACCACGGCATCGCCGCAGACGAAGGCGAGCGCCGAATTCCACGACCACACCGCGACCGGGAAGTTGAAGGCCGAGATCACGCCGACCACGCCCAGCGGATGCCAGGTCTCCATCATGCGGTGCCCGGGGCGCTCGGTGGCGATGGTCAGGCCATACAATTGCCGCGACAGGCCGACGGCGAAATCGCAGATGTCGATCATTTCCTGGACTTCGCCCAGACCCTCGGACGGGATCTTGCCGACCTCGATCGAGACCAGCCGGCCGAGCTCGTCCTTATGCGCGCGCAATTCTTCGCCGAGCAGCCGCACCAGCTCGCCGCGCTTCGGGCCCGGCACCAGCCGCCAGGCCTGGAAGGCCTTGTGCGCGGCATCGATGGCCTTGCCGGCGTCCGCGGCCGAGATCGACTTGAGCGCCGCGATCTCTTCGCCCGTCACCGGGCTGCGCACGACAAGGTCGCCGCCGACAAGCGCATCCCTGGCCACGCCCAGTTTCTCAAGAAGTGAGGCCGTTTCCTTGGCTAATGTCATTTTTGTCCCTTTCAGGTCCCACCTCTCACAGGGCGGGAATGGAGCCATGCGCCATCCCTTGGACGTGCGGTCGGGCACGGTCTGGGCGCTTTGATGGCGTGGCATTACTCGTTTCAGGGAAAAACCGCCACCCCGGCATGGTCCAAGCCCGGGCTGTGAAATTGGGCCAGAAGGCGAGGGCTGAGACGAAGGCGTGTGAGTTTCAGGTCAGGCCGAGTCGGAGTCGAAGACGGGCGCGAAGCGACCAAACTGGGTGGGTTCCGAGAACCGGAGCGGAGCGTACTTAAAGTACGTGAGCACCGGAAGCGCAGGAACCCGCCATTTGCAGGCCGGCATCACCTGAAACTCAACGCGCCTTTTGGATCGACGACTTCTCCGCGCTCTCCTTGATCAGCCGGTCGATATGCAGGCGGATATGCGCTGCCTCCGCCGCCGTGTTGGCCAAAGCGATGGCGCGGTCGAAGGCGACACGCGCCTCCTCATTGCGACCGAGCTGCATCAGCAGCCCGCCCCTCAGACCGAAGAAGTGGAAATAGCCGGACAGCCGGTCCTCCAGCGGCTCGATCATGGCAAGTGCCGCTTCCGGACCCTTCACTTTGCTCACCGCAACCGCGCGGTTCAGCGTCACCACCGGCGACGGCTGCATCTGCTCCAGCAGACCGTAGAGCAGGTCGATCTCGGTCCAGTCGGTATCCTCGGCGACGGCCGCCCGCGCATGCAGCGCCGCGATCGCCGCCTGCACCTGATAAGGACCGGGCTTGCGATGGCGCAGCGCCTTGTCGACCAGCGCCAGGCCCTCGTCGATCATCTTGCGGCTCCATAGCGAGCGGTCCTGGTCCTCGAGCAGGACGATCTCGCCATTCGCGTCGAAACGCGCTGGCGCCCGCGCGTGCTGCAAGAGAAGCAGGGCGGTCAGCCCCATGATCTCCGGCTCGGCCTGGAAGAGCCTCAGCAGCAGGCGGGCAAGCCGGATCGCTTCTTCGCAGAGCGGCGCGCGGGCCGGCGCCTCGCCGCCATTGGTCGAATAGCCTTCGTTGAAGATCAGATAGACCATCGCGGCGACGGCGGCGAGCCGCTCCGAGCGCTCGACCGCACCGGGCGTCTCGAACGGCACGCCGGCATCGGCAATGCGCGCCTTGGCACGGGTGATGCGCTGTTCCATGGCGCTCTCACCGACCAGGAAGGCGCGCGCGATCTGCTTGACGGTGAGGCCGGAGACGATACGCAACGCCACCGCGACCTGCTGTGTCGCCGGCAGATCCGGATGGCAGCAGATGAACAGAAGCCGCAGGATGTCGTCGCGGTAATGCGCGCCGTCCAGCCGCTCGGCCATGTCGCTTTCCGCATCCTCCAGATCGGACACCTGGTCCTCTTCCGGCATCGGCGCTTGCTTGGCGCGCTTGCGTACGGCGTCGATGCCGCTGTTGCGGCCGACGAAGATGAGCCAGGCGACCGGATCGCGCGGCGGCCCGTTCTTCGGCCAGTTCTTGAGCGCCCTCAGGCACGCGTCCTGGAAAGCCTCTTCCGCGGCGTCGAGGTCGCGGAAGTAGCGCAGCAGCGCGCCCATCGCCTGCGGACGGGCATTGCCGATCGCGGTGCTTATCCAGGCGAACTCCGTCATACCGCTACCTTTGTCGGGTTGAAGACCGAAACCGGCCGGATCTCGTAGGAGCCGCCGCTCGGATTGACCTCGGAAAGCTCGCGCGCGAATTCGACGGCTTCGTCGAGATCTTTGCATTCGAGCGTGTAGAAGCCGAGGAACTGTTCCTTGGTCTCGGCGAACGGGCCATCCAGCACGACCGCCTCGCCCTTGACCTTTCTCAACGTGGTCGCCGCAGTCGTCGGCAACAGGCGTGCCACGGGGCCGAGCCTGCCTGCCTTGGCGTATTTGTCCTGCACGTTGAGGAGCTTTACCATGACCTCGTCGTCCTGTTCCTTGCTCCAGGAGCAGACGACGTCTTCGGAGGCGTAGCAGAGGATGGCGTAGAGCATGGTGCGTCCTTTCCGTATCAAAGGACGCGACACTAGGACCCTTCCCGACACCAGGTCGATAAAAAAATTTCCTAGAGCAATTCCAGGAAAAGTGTGAGCGGTTTTCCGTCTGGAATTGCGTCAAACGCTCTAGGGATCACGGACTTGGCGGTCTTCGCGTCTGCCTGTCAGGCGCCGTGCGCCTGCAGCCATCTGAGCACCAGCGTTTCTTCCTCGTCGAGGCCGGATATCAGCCGTTTGCGCTTGCTGGCCTCAGCCATTTCGTCAAGCAGGCGCCCTTTGCTCCAAGCCTCGAACACCAGCGGATGGATGTAGCATTTGCGGCAGACCGCTCGTGTATTGCCCAACCGCTCGGCGACCTTGTCGACGACATTGTTGATCACCCGTCTTTGCTGCGTTTTGTTTTCCGGCAGCTCGGTCCCGGCAAACAGCGACGCCGCGTGGATCGTGCCGCCCCAGGTGCGGAAATGCTTTGAGCTGAATTCGGCGCCGGACGCCTCGCGGATGTAGCGGTTGACGTCCTCCGAGCGCACCGGTCGCCGCTCGCCATCCTCGTCGAGATATTGGAACAGCTTCTGTCCGGGCAGGTCCTGGGCGCCGCGCACGACCTTGGCGATGCGGCGATCGACCAGCTTCAGCTTCCATTCCTTGCCCGACTTGCCCTTGAAGGCGAAGCGCAGGCTGGAGCCGGTGATCTCGACATGGCGGTCGCGCAGCGTGGTCAGCCCGAAGCTTTTGTTGTCGCGCGCATAGGCCGCGTTGCCGATGCGGATCATGGTGTTGTCGAGCAACCAGACCACCGAGGCGACGACGCGCTCCAAAGGCAGCCCGTGCCGGCGCAGGTCGGCATCGATCTGCCGCCTGAGGGCAGGCAGGCTCTCCGCGAACGCGACGAGGCTTGAATATTTGACGTCGTCGCGTTCCTCGGTCCATTGCGGGTGATAGCGATACTGTTTGCGACCGCGCTGATCCCGTCCTGTCGCCTGGATATGGCCGTCCGGATCGGGCGAGATCCATACGTCCGTCCAGGCCGGCGGAATGACGATCGCCTTGATGCGGACAAGCGTTTCAGCGCTTACCGCGCTCCCGTTAGGGCTCGTGTACCGAAATCCCTTGCCTTTTCTCAGGCGCCGGATGCCCGGATCGGCGTCGCTGACATAGCTGAGCGAGGCGCGATCGGCGGAATTTTGCGCGCCGTTCCTTTGCATTTCCGTACCGTCCGCCAGGCGGTCGGAGGACGATTGTGCTCGTTGCAGCATGATGGCTCCACGGAACTGGTCCGTAGATAAGCCAGGCGACGGGGGCTGGTTCCACCGTGCGGAGCGACGGCAACCTTGGCCCGTCTGCCGTCAAGCGCGTTGCAATTGGATGGGATGGGCCGGGAACCGCCGCCGTGCCCCGATTTTCAGCCGGTAGCGCAGGCAACGCCAGATGTCGGCGGAGGCCTTGGGCGCGGCTTCGGCAACGGCCAGGAATTTAGCCGCTGTTTCCAGATCGCCCCGCGCGTAGTGGACACGGGCAATCTTGAGCGCCACGGCATCCGCGGTCGCCGTGCCGTCGGTCGAGCAATCGTCGACCAGGATCACTTCGCCGATGACCTCGGCTTCCGAGCGCAGCGTAGTCAACGTGTCGGCGATGGTCGCCGCCGCGTTGTGTGCCGGAATGATGATGCTGATCGCCGTCATAGCCGAGCCCCCTATGCCCCGCCAATCCGTCGCCCCAGTAGCAGGCCCCAGTAGCAGGATAGTGGGCGGATCGCAATTTGAGAAGCAACTCGGACGGTGTAGGCCGCCCGCCAGCCATCAGGCGGCGACCGGAATGACGTCGACCGCCTGCTCGCCGACCTGGCCACCCGTCGTCTTCAGCACGCCGACGATCGGCGCCACGTCAGAATAGTCGCGCCCATAGCCGACCGTGATGTGGTCGTTGCTCGCCCGCATGCCGTTGGTCGGGTCGAACTCCTGCCAGCCGGCATCGCGCCCGCACCAGGCCCTGATCCAGGCATGCATGGCGTCCGCGCCTTCGAGCCTCGGCTTGCCCTTCGGCGGAATGGTGCGCAGGAAGCCGCTGACATAGCCGGCCGGGATGCCGAGCCCACGCAGGCCGGCGATCATGATATGGGAAAAATCCTGGCAGACGCCGCGCTTCAGCGCAAAAGCGTCGCTGGCCCGCGTCTGCACGGTGGTTGCCTTGCCGTCATAGGTGAAGTCGCGATGGATGCGGTTGCACAGATCGACCGCCGTGGCGACGGTTGACCCCGACAAACTGTCCCGTGCATAGGCCGTGATCGCCGCATCGATGCCGACATGATCGCTGGCGGCCAGGAAATGATGCGGCGCGGAAGGCGATAGCGACCGCACCGTATCCAGTTCCGACTTCAGCCCGCTTATGTCGGGTGAGACATCGAGGCCTGGCTCCGGCCGCGAGACCGACACGCGCGCGCTCATCCGGATGTCGAGCGTCTCATGCGCATCGCGAAAGGCGATCGAGGTGACGTTGTTGCCGAAGAAATCGGAGAAATCGGCACGCTCGGCCGGCGTCGGCTTGAAGGACAGCGAAGCGGCGATCACCCGCTGCACCCCGGCGATCGTCTGCGGCATCACGCGCACCTGGTGCCGCCCGCCGCCAGCGGCGGCGGCATAGTCGTAATGCAAATGAAGCTTGATATCGTAGAGCATTAAAGCAATTCCAGCAAAAATGCGCAGTGGTCAGGCTCGGCGGCTTCGCCGTAGCCTTGCGTCCGGAATTGCACAAAAACAAAGAGATAGAGCATTGGAGGCGATCCTTTTCGCTGGAAATGCTCTACCCGAAATAGGCCTTGGCGAGACTGTTGTAGAGACCGCCGATCTGGCCGGCGAGATCGTCGAGCGTCCCGGCACTCATGTCGGAAGGTTCCATGACGGCGATTGCCGTGTTGAGCTGCAGGATTTCCTTGGCGGCGGCCGACATGTGCCCCTCGCCGCCGATCGAAGGCAGCATGCCGATCTCGGCCTTCAGCCGTTCGAGCTGGAACAGGATCGAGCGCGGGTTGAGCGGGTCGAGCGCCAGCAGGTCGATCACCGTGCGCCGCCCGGCCTGCACCGGATATTGCCGCCGATGGGTCATGACGCTGTCGCCAATCTCCAGCATCATGTCGAGCGCCCCTTCCGGCGCCCCATTCCTCGTCAGTTGGCTAAGCGTGCGGGCGATCTGGATGCCGCGCTCCAGCCTGCGGCCGATCTCCAGGAAACGCCAGCCGGTGAAGCGGTACATGTTCTCGTGCAGCAGGCCGGAAAAGCCGGCGAGCTTGCGCAGCATCACCGTCATTGCCCGCGTCGCGTCGTCTCCAGGCGCGACCGTCTCGGCGAATTTGTGGATGGTCTTCGACAGATCCTTCAGCGCCAGCCAGCCATCCGGCGAGAAGCGGTCGCGAATCTGACCGGCGCTGTAGACCGCGCTGTCCAAAGTGCCGATCAGCCCCGGCGGTATCGCCGTTTCGACCTCGATGCCGAACGGCTCGAGATAGTCCCTGATATCGGCAAGCAGCGGCATATCAGGGTCGGACGTCTCGGCGAGCCGCACATGATAGGCGCGCAGCACGCGCACCGTGTCCTCCGAGCGCTCGATATAGCGCCCGAGCCAGGTCAGATTCTCCGCCGCTCGGCTGGGCAGGCTGCCCGGCATGGTGCGGGTGAAGCCGTCATGCTCCTGCGGCAGCAGCGTCTCGCGCTCGACCGGCCTGTCGCTGACCACCCAGACATCCGCCGCCTGGCCGCCCCGCTGCATCGCGATCGCCGTCGGATCGAGCGAGAAGCCGACGCGGGCGAAGCCGCCGGGCATCACCGCCCAGCCTTCCGGCGTGCGCGCCAGATAGACGCGCAGGCTGGCAGGCCGTGGCTCCAGCAGGCCGCCGACGAACACCGGCGTGGTCGACAGCGTCACCGCTTCCTGGCCGACGAAACCGTCGCCATCCGCCTCGATGCGCGCAACGAGCTCGGCCCGCTCGCCCGCCGATAGCGACGATCCAAGCCGGGTCGCGCCGTCGTCCTCGAAGGCAAGCCGGGTCGACAGCGCCGGGCCGACGACCATGCGGTCGATATTGGCCAGCACATGGGCGCGCGCGGCCTCCTGCCCGCACCACCAGGTGGCGATGCTCGGCAGGTTGAGATCGTCGCCTTTGAGCTCGCGCGCGATCCTGGGCAGGAACGACAGCAGCGCGCGCGTTTCCATGAGGCCGGAGCCAAGCGCATTGACTGCGGACACCGTGCCACGCCGGATCGCTTCGACCAGCCCTGGCGTGCCGATCTGCGATTCCGGCCTGAGCTCCAGCGGATCGGCAAAGGCCGCGTCGAGCCGCCGCCACAAGACACCGATCGGCATCAGGCCGGAAACCGTGCGCACCATCAGCCTGCCGCCGGAGACGGTCAGGTCCTCGCCCTCGAGCAGCATGATACCGAGATAGCGGGCGATATAGGCGTGCTCGTAATAGGTCTCGTTGAGCGGTCCGGGCGTCAGGATGGCGACGCGGCCGCCGGACTCCTTGGCCATGCCGTTCAGCGCGTCGCGGAAGCGGCGGAAGAAGCCGGCAAGGCGATGCACATGCATCTCGCCATAGACGTCCGACAGCGCGCGTGTGGTGGCGACGCGGTTCTCAAGCGCAAAGCCGGCGCCCGACGGCGCCTGGGTGCGGTCGCCCAGCACCCACCAGCGGCCGTCCGGGCCGCGGCCGAGCTCGAAGGCGACCATGTGCAGGAAATGCCCATTGGCCGGCCGGACGCCGGCGACGGGGCGCAGGTATTCGGGGCTCGCCGCGATCAGCCCCGCCGGCAAGATGCCCTTTTCGACCAGCCGGTTCGGCCCGTAAACATCGGCCAGGATCGCCTCGAACAAGTCGGCGCGCTGGACCAGCCCGGCGCTGATCTCGGCCCATTCCTTCTCGTCGATCAGCAACGGGACATGCGCCAGCGGCCATTCCCGCTCATTGGCGCCGGCCTGTTCGTAGACCCGGTAATAGACGCCGGCATCGCGCAGATACTGGTCGGCGCGGGCAAAACGCTGCCCCAGCCGTTCGGCCCCCAAATCATCGAGCGCGCCGATGAAGGAGCGCCATGCCGGACGCGCATTGCCCGACGCATCGACCATCTCGTCGGCGATGCCTTCGATCGGCCGGTAGCGTTCCAGCAGGCTCTGCGCCCGCGGCCTTCCGCCCGCCCGTCTTTGATTCCCCTTGGCCATTGTCGATCAGAGTCTCGCTGGTCGCCTCAGGTCAAGGGTCATGGGAAACTCTTCAGAGGCTTCTTCGTCGCGCAGCACATAGCCGCCCGGAGTGTGGCCGCGCGGCTCGAAGCGGGCAAGGCGCCGCGCCTCGGCCTCGTTGCCGTTGACCGGGAAGGTGTCGTAGTTGCGGCCGCCGGGATGCGCGACATGGTAGACGCAACCGCCGACCGAGCGGCCCGACCAGCGGTCATAGATGTCGAAGACCAGCGGCGTGTTGACCGGCAGGGCCGGATGCAGGCCAGACGCCGGCTGCCAGGCCTTGAAGCGCACGCCGGCCACCGCGACCTCTCTGGTGTCAGTCACCTTCATCGGCACGATGCGGCCGTTGCAGACGATGGCATGGCGCTCCGCATTGAGGCCTTCGGTCCGCACCTGCAGCCGCTCGACGGAAGAATCGACGAAACGAACGGTGCCGCCGATCGCGCCCTGCTCGCCCATCACATGCCAGGGCTCCAGCGCTTGCCTGAGCTCGAGCTTGACGCCGGCTTGGCTAACCTCGCCGCAGAACGGGAAGCGGAATTCGAGCTGGGCGGCGAACCATTCAGGGCGGAAGTCGAAGCCGTTGAGCTTCAAATCCTCCAGCACGTCGAGGAAATCCGCCCACACATAATGCGGCAGCATGAAACGGTCATGCAGCGAGGTGCCCCAGCGCACGAAGCGGCCGTCGAGCGGGTTCTTCCACGTACGGGCGATGATCGCGCGGACCAGCAATTGCTGGGCGAGCGACATGCGCGCATTGGGCGGCATCTCGAAGCCGCGGAATTCGACCAGCCCAAGCCGGCCGGTGGGGCCATCCGGCGAGAACAATTTGTCGATGCAGATTTCGGAGCGATGCGTATTGCCGGTCACGTCGGTCAGGAGATTGCGGAACAGCCGGTCGACCAGCCATGGCAAAGGCGCTGCGCCTTTGTCCGGATGCGGCACCTGCGCCAGCGCGATCTCGAGCTCGTAAAGCGAGTCGTGCCGCGCCTCGTCGAAGCGCGGCGCCTGGCTGGTCGGGCCGATGAACAGACCGGAAAACATGTAGGACAGCGACGGATGCCGCTGCCATTGCAGCACCAGGCTCTTCAGGAGATCGGGCCTACGCAGGAACGGGCTGTCGTTGGGCGTGGCGCCGCCGACCACGACATGGTTGCCGCCGCCGGTGCCGGTGTGGCGGCCGTCGATCATGAATTTGTCGGTGCCGAGCCGCGACTGCCGTGCTTCCTCGTAAATGGCCGTGGTCGTGGCAACGCATTCCTGCCAGTTGGCGGCCGGATGGATGTTCACCTCGATGACGCCAGGATCGGGCGCCACGCGGATGACGTTGAGGCGCGGGTCGTGCGGCGGGGCGTAACCCTCGATATGCACCGGCAGGCCGATCGCCTTGGCGGCATTCTCCGCCGCCGCCACCAGTTCGAGATAATCTTCCAGCGCCTCGACCGGCGGCATGAACACGCAGAGCCGGCCATCGCGCGGCTCGACGCTGAGCGCGGTGCGCACCGCGCCGCCGATCTCCGTGATCTCCTGCTCGACACGGTCCTGCTGGCCGGTCGCGGCCGTGAAGGACACCGCCTGCTGGCGGCGCGCCATTTCATCGGCGCCTTCAGGCTCTGCCGGAGCGGCTTCCGTCAGGATCGCGTCGCGCGCCGGCAGCGCGCCGCGCGGCACGGATGGATCGACCGGCACGATATAAGGGAATTGCGCTGGCGGCACGTAGGGCAGCGTGCCGAGCGGCAGGCGATAGCCGACGGGGGAATCGCCCGGCACCAGGAACAGGCGGCCACGCCGCGTCTTCCATTTTTCCGAGCGCCAGCGCTGCCCGGCGGCCTGGCTGTTCCAGCGCTGCACCGGCAGCACATAGCCAGACGGCTTGGTCAGGCCGCGCTCGAAGACGCGCGCCATGCGGCTGCGCTCCTCCGGGTCTTCCAGCTTCGAATTGGACGGGTCGACATTGTCGGGCAGCTTGCCTTCCTTGAGCAGCCATTCACCCGGATCCTCGTAGGCTTCGCCGACCATCGCCTTGTCGATGCCGAGTTCATCGGCGATCGCCTTGAGCAGGCTTTCGGCCTGTTGGGGCCCGATGTCCGCCTTGCCCGTTTCTCGCGCGATCAGCGACGGGTCGCGCCACACCGGCTCGCCGTCGGTGCGCCAGTAGAGCGAGAAGGTCCAGCGCGGCAGGCTCTCGCCCGGATACCACTTGCCCTGGCCGTAATGCAGGAAGCCGCCCGGCGCGAAGCGCTCGCGCAGCCGGCGGATCAGCTGGTCGGCCTTGTCGCGCTTGGTCGGGCCGACGGCGGCCGTGTTCCATTCGGCGGATTCGAAATCGTCGACCGACACGAAGGTCGGCTCGCCGCCCATGGTGAGCCGCACGTCGCCATCTCTCAGCGCCGCGTCGACCTTTTCGCCCAGTCGATCGAGCGCCTCCCAGCTTTCGTCCGAGAACGGCTTGGTGATGCGCGGATGTTCGGCGATGCGGTCGACCCGCATGTCGAAGCCGAAATCGACATTGGCGAAGCTCGCCATGCCGGAGATGGGTGCCGCATTGCGGAAATGCGGCGTCGCGGCAAGCGGCACGTGGCTTTCGCCGGTGAGCAGGCCGGAGGTCGGGTCGAAGCCGATCCAGCCGGCGCCCGGAATATAGACCTCGCACCACGCATGCAGGTCGGTGAAGTCGACGGCGGTTCCGGGCGGTCCGTCGAGCGAGACGAGATCGGGCTTGAGCTGGATCAGGTAACCCGAGACGAAGCGCGCGGCGATGCCGAGATTCCGCAGGATCTGCACCAGCAGCCAGCTCGAATCCCGGCATGAGCCCTTGGCCGCGGCAAGCGTCTCTTCCGGCGAATAGACGCCGGTCTCCATGCGCACGATATAGGCGATCTCGCGCTGCAGCCTTGCATTGAGGTCGACCAGAAAATCGACGGTGTTCTTCGGGCTGCGGTCGACGGTTTTCAGGAAGGCCGAAAGAAGCGGTCCGGCAGCTTCCGGCGTCCGGTAGATGGCGAGGTCGTCTCGGATCTCTTCCGGGTATTCGAACGGAAAAGTCTCAACCGACGGTTCGACGAAAAAGTCGAATGGGTTGTAGACCGTCATGTCGGCGACGAGGTCGACCTCGATCTTCAATTCCGTCACCGGCTCCGAGAAAACGAAGCGGGCAAGGAAGTTGCCGTAGGGATCCTGCTGCAGGTTGACGAAGTGGTTCGCCGGCTCGACCTTCAGCGAATGGCTGAGCACCTTGGTGCGCGAATGCGGCGCCGGCTGCAGCCTGATCACCTGGGGCCCAAGCACCACCGGCCGGTCATATTTGTAATGGGTCAGGTGGTGAACGGCTGCCAGAATTGCCATGGTGTCCCGGAGAATGGCGTTTTACCGCCAGACCCTGACACAAATCCTGGCCGTTCTCCAAGCAGAGATGTTGCGCTGCACCTAATTTAAGCAGCGAATAAACGCTCGACGTCGCCGGGTAATGGCCAGTCTCCAGCGTCCGCAATTGGCGAAGACCCCCTGCGCGTTCGTCATCCTATGGCGAAGCAAGGAGCGAAGCGACGCGCGCAGACCATAGGATCCATTCCGTGACACCAAGCGAAGAACGCGGCGCCGCAAACAAACCTCCGTCGCGCTTCTTGCGTCAAAATTCCTGCACCGCAGAGACGCCTTGACGTTACGGAATGGATCTTCGGGTCAAGCCCGAGGATGACGAAGCCGAGGATGCCTTAGAAAAACGCCTGGATGCCAGTCTGCGCCCGTCCCAGGATCAGCGCATGCACGTCATGCGTGCCCTCATAAGTGTTCACCGTCTCCAAATTCTGCGCGTGGCGCATCACATGGTAGCCGATCTGGATGCCGTTGCCGCCATGCATGTCGCGGGCCTGACGGGCGATGTCGAGCGCCTTGCCGCAATTGTTGCGCTTGACGATCGAGATCATCTCCGGCGCCATCTTGCCTGCGTCCATCAGCCGGCCGACGCGCAGCGAGCCCTGCAGTCCGAGCGCGATCTCGGTCTGCATGTCGGCGAGCTTCTTCTGGAACAGCTGCGTGCCGGCAAGCGGCTTGCCGAACTGTTTTCTGTCGAGGCCGTATTGCCGCGCCCGCTGCCAGCAATCCTCGGCCGCACCCATGGCGCCCCAGGAAATGCCGTAGCGCGCCCGGTTGAGGCAGCCGAACGGCCCGCCCAACCCCTTGGCGTTGGGCAGCAGCGCGTCCTCGCCGACCTCGACGCCTTCCATCACCACCTCGCCGGTGATCGACGCGCGGAGGCTGAGCTTCCCTCCGATCTTCGGCGCCGAAAGCCCCTTCATGCCTTTTTCCAGCACGAAGCCGCGGATCTCGTCCTTGCCGTTCTCACCCTTCAGCTTCGCCCAGACGACGAAAACGTCGGCGATCGGCGCGTTGGAGATCCACATCTTCGAGCCGGAGAGCTTGTAGCCGTTCGCGGTCTTCTCGGCGCGCGTCTTCATGCCGCCCGGATCGGAGCCGGCATCCGGCTCGGTGAGGCCGAAACAGCCGATCCATTCGCCCGACGCGAGCTTCGGCAGGTATTTCTTGCGCTGCGCTTCCGAGCCGTAGGCATGGATCGGGTACATGACCAGCGACGACTGCACGCTCATCATCGAGCGGTAGCCGGAATCGATACGCTCGACCTCGCGCGCCACCAGGCCATAGGTCACATATCCGGCGCCAAGCCCGCCATATTCTTCCGGAATGGTGATGCCGAGCAGGCCCGCCTCGCCCATCTCGCGGAAGATCGACGGATCGGTCTTCTCGTCGGCGTAGGCTTCCTCGATACGCGGCGCCAACTTGTCGGCGGCGAAGGCGGCTGCGCCGTCGCGCACCATGCGCTCGTCCTCGGAAAGCTGGTCCTCGATGAGGAAAGGATCGTTCCAGACGAAGGCGTTCTTCTCGGCGGCCATGGCCTCGCTCCCGGTAAAAATCTTGGATTGCCCGGCTTATCGGCCTCCAACTCGAAAAAATCAAACGAAATTGCATCGCAGATCAATGAGCGTTAGTAATGGATCATGAACGTCCAGCGCCGCCTGTTGCCGAACACAGCGGCCCTTGCCGCCTTCGAGGCGGTGGCGCGTCTCGGCTCCTTCACCGCCGCGGCGCGCGAGCTCGACTTGACGCAGGGCGCCGTCAGCCGCCAGATCAACCTGCTGGAAGAGCAGTTCGGGCGGCGGCTATTCGACCGCGACAGCCGCAATGTCCGGCTGTCCGCGGCGGGCGAGATCTATGCCGAAGCAGTGCGCTCCGCACTTGGCCAGTTGCGCGACGCAGCGCTTGGATTGATGAGCAATCGGCATAGCGGCGTTCTCAACCTTGCCATCCTGCCGACCTTCGGCACGCGCTGGCTGATGCCGCTGATCCCAGATTTCGTCGCCCGCCATCCCGACATCACCATCAACTTCGCCACCCGCATCGGGCGGTTCGACTTCGCCCGCGAGCGGCTCGATGCCGCCATCCATCACGGCATGCCCGACTGGCCGGAGGCCGACAGCACGCTTTTGATGCGCGAAACCGTGATGCCGGTGGTTTCGCCCGAATTTCTCGCCACCCGCGCCATCGCCACGCCCGCCGATATCAGCCGCCTGCCGTTGCTGCACATGGCGACCCGCCCCGGCGCCTGGAGCGAATGGTTCGAGCATCAGGGGCTGGAAGCGCCGGCCGGACCCGGCATGCAGTTCGAGCAGTTCGGCACGGTCGCGCAGGCCTGCATGGCGGGCCTCGGCGTGGCGCTGCTGCCGGAAATCCTGATTGCCGGCGAATTGCAGCGTGGCCAGCTGGTGCCGACGCCAGGCACGCCGATGCAAAGCCGCAGCGCCTATTATCTGGTCGTGCCGCACGACAAGCGCGGCCACCCGCCAGTCGCCAGTTTTCGCGACTGGCTGCTGGGTCAGATCGGCAAGGAGCCGACCGTCCTGGCGTGGTAGCTACTTGCGCTTCATCGCCTCGGCAAGCGCCGCGCCAAATGCACCCTGCGAAGGCTTTTCCGGCTGACGCTGCGGCGCAGGCGAGCGCGGCGCCGGCTTGCCACCGCCGTTATCGCGCTGGTCGCCACGAGGCGCCCCGCCCTCGCCGCCATCCTTGCGCATCGATAGCCCGATGCGCTTGCGCTTGATGTCGACATCGACGACCCGCACCTTCACCACGTCGCCGGCCTTCACCACTTCATGCGCGTCCTTCACGAAACGGTCGGCGAGCTGCGAAACATGCACCAGCCCGTCCTGGTGCACGCCGATATCGACGAAGGCCCCGAAGGCCGCAACATTGGTGACGGTACCCTCGAGCAGCATGCCGGGTTTCAGGTCCTTGATGTCGTCGACCCCTTCCGCAAAAGTCGCGGTCTTGAAGCCCGGACGTGGGTCGCGTCCAGGCTTTTCCAGTTCGGCGATGATGTCGCGCACCGTCGGCAGGCCGAAACGCTCGTCGACGAAGACGCGCGGATCGAGCGCCTTGAGCGCGGCGCTGTCGCCCATCAAGGCGCGCACATCGCGGCCGCAGGCAGCGACTATTCTTTTCGCCACGCCATAGGCTTCCGGATGCACCGACGACGCGTCGAGGGGCTCCGCGCCGTTCGGGATGCGCAGGAAGCCCGCGCTTTGCTCGAACGCGCGCGGCCCGAGCCGCGCCACCTTGAGCAGATCCTTGCGGCTGGCAAACGGCCCCGTCGCGTCGCGATGCGCGACGATGGCTTCGGCAAGCGACGGCCCCAGCCCCGAAACCCGCGCCAGCAGCGGCGCCGACGCCGTGTTGAGGTCGACGCCGACGGCGTTCACCGCATCCTCGACCACCGCTTCCAGGGAGCGGCCGAGGCGGTACTGGTCGACATCGTGCTGGTACTGGCCAACGCCGATCGATTTCGGCTCGATCTTGACCAGTTCAGCCAGCGGATCCTGCAAGCGCCTCGCGATCGACACCGCGCCGCGCAATGAGACATCGAGCCCGGGAAACTCGGCCGCTGCCGTCGCCGAGGCGGAATACACCGATGCGCCCGCCTCGCTGACGATCACCTTGAGCGGCTTCGGCCCCGCGCCGGCCGGCAGGTCCGACAGCATGTCGGCAACCAGCTTCTCGGTCTCGCGGCTGCCGGTGCCGTTGCCGATCGAGATCAGCTCGACCTTGTGCTGGCGGATCAAGGCGGCAAGTTCGGCCTGCGTGCCGCGCACGTCGTTCCTCGGCGGGAACGGATAGACGGTCGTCGTCGCCACCAGCTTGCCGGTGCCGTCGACCACCGCCACCTTGACGCCGGTACGAATGCCGGGGTCGAGCCCCATGGTCGCCCGCGAGCCGGCGGGAGCCGCCAGCAGCAGGTCCTTCAGGTTGCGGGCAAAGACATGGATCGCCTCTTCCTCGGCCCGCTCGCGCAAATCGCGCATCAGATCGAGCGTCAGATGCAGCGACAGCTTTATCCGCCAGGTCCAGCCAGCCACCTCCATCAGCCATTTGTCGCCGGGAAGGCTGCCGCCAATCGCATACGCATTGGCGATCATGCGCTCGACCGGTTTCACCGGCGAGGTATCGTCCGCGTCGACCTCGATGTCGAGCGACAGCACCTCTTCATTGCGGCCTCGCAACATGGCCAAGGCGCGGTGGCTGGGGGCACCCGACCAGCGCTCGACATGGTCGAAATAGTCGGAAAACTTCGCACCCGCCTCCTGCTTGCCGTCGACGACCCTGGCGCGCAGGAAGGCGCGTTCCTTCATATAGGCGCGCAGCTTGCCGACCAGATCGGCATTCTCGGCGAACTGCTCCGACAGGATGTCGCGCGCGCCTTCAAGCGCGGCCTTGGCGTCGGCCACCTCTTCCGTGACATAGGCGAGCGCAAGCTCGGCCGGAACTTTCGAGCGATCGGCGAGAACCGCCTCGGCCAAAGGCCCGAGCCCGCGTTCCCTGGCGATCTCGGCCTTGGTGCGCCGCTTCGGCTTGTAGGGGAGGTAGATATCCTCGAGTTCCGCCTTTGTGGCGGCCGCCACGATCTTGGCTTCCAACTCCTCGGTCAGCTTGCCCTGCTCGCGGATGGAGCCGAGGATGGTGTCGCGGCGCGCATCGAGCTCGCGCAGATAGGCGAGCCGCTCGGAAAGATCGCGCAACTGGGTGTCGTCGAGCCCGCCGGTGACTTCCTTGCGGTAACGCGCCACGAACGGCACGGTCGCGCCCTCGTCGAGCAGCCCGATTGCCGCCGCGGCCTGCTCCGGCCGCGCGTTGATCTCGGCTGCGATGATTGCTGCGATGCGCTTGATGTCAGATGCCATGCCGGTCCCTGTCGAAAAAGAGCGGCGACCATAGGCCGGGAGAACCGCCGCGCCAACCGCAACGGTTTCATCATGCGCCGAAGGTCCACAGAAAACAGCCCTTGGAACCAACCTCAGGTCGGTTCAAACCATGCCGCTCAGCGCCTCCAGGAACGCCACGATGTCCTCATCCAGCTTGTCGTTCACCGGTTCCGGCTGCGACGACATCTTGGCGATGACCACTTCCGTCTTCGGATTGACGTAGAGCCACTGGCCGTGGATGCCGATGCCGCAGAAGGCGCCGCTGTCATGGCCCGTCTGATACCATTTGTTGCGATAGCGTCCCTTCGGGAACAGGAACGCCATCGTGCCCCGCTGCCAGGCCTCAAAGCTGCCGCCGGTGGCGACCGTGTCGCGCACCCAGGCTTCCGGCACGACGCGACGGCCACTGGCGGTGCCGCCCTGCCGCATCATCTCGCCGATACGGGCAAGGTCGCGCGGCGTCATCGACATGCCCCCGGCGGTGCGCGCCGTGCCTTCCATGTCGACCGTCACCCACATTTCGCTTGCGGCCCCCAGCGGCTGCCACAGTTTTTCGCTGAGCAATTGGCTGACGCGCTTGCCGGAGGCCCGCTCGACCAGGATGCCGAGCACGTCCGAATTGGGCGAGCGGTAGCGAAAAGTCTGGCCATGCGGCTCGGCCAAGCGCTGGATCGTCATCAGAAATGCCGCGAGGCTCTCCGACCCGCCGCCGGGATTCCACAGCGTCGAGCGGCGGTAGCGGGCGAAAGCGCTCTCCGGATCGAGATAGGCTTCCTCGAAATCGAGGCTCACCGTCATGTCGAGCACGTTGCGCACGCTCGCATCACCATAGGCCGAGCCCTTGGCTTCGGGAATGTATTGCGTCACCGGCGCGTTGGGGTCGAAGATCCCCTCGCCTTCCAATATGCCGGCGAGGATCGCCGTCACCGACTTGCTGATCGAAAAGATGATGTGGCGGGCTCCGAACGGCATATGCGGCGCCGACCAGTCGCCGGTAAGCTTGCCCGCCTTCAGGATCGTCAGCCCATCCGTATCGGAGCGCTTCAAGAAGCTCTCGACGGTTTCACTGCCGCCGGGAAGCGAGACCTTTTCCTCAAGCAAGCCGCCAAGCGATTTCGCCTGCTCCTCGCCGCCGGGAGCCGCCGCGACATGGGCGCTCGGCACCAATTCGCCGACATTCTGGAAGGACCATCGGTTGAACGGCGAAAGCCGCCAGGTTTCGAGCCGCACATCCTTGCGGGCGAAGCCATACTTGGCTTCGAACACGGTCTTGCCGGTCATGATGCTCTCCGGGATCTATTTGCGGTTTCAGGCCAGCGCGGCGGCGATGGCATGCACCGCCTTCTGCGTCGCCACCGAATAGGCGGAGTTGAGGAAATCCGGATAGGTCGAAAGCTTGACCACGACCATCCTGTGTTCCCAGCTCATATGGATCAATTGGCCGAACACGCCGCGGCACATCAGCGAGCGCGAGCGCGAATCCTCGATCCAGAACTGGTTGCGATAGCTGCCGTCCGGCAGGCTCGGGCTGAAATCCGGCCCGTGCTTGCCGCTGCGCGTCGCCTCGATCCAGTCGGCCGGGATCACGCCGCCGCCATTGTCCAGGATCAGTTGCCCGAAGCGGCCATAGTCGCGCAGCGTCGCGTTGAAGCCGCCATCGGCCAGCGCGTAGCCGGCGCTGTCGACGGTGAAGCAGGCGCTCTCGTCGGCGCCGAGCTTCTGCCAGAGTTCTTCGGAGACAAGCTGCGCCAGACGCTTGCCGCTCGCCCGCTCCATGATGAAAGCGAGCACATCGGTCTCGATCGAGCGATATTCGAACGCCTCGCCATGCGGACGCACTTTGTCCTTCAGCCGCAGGATCAGCTCGAACAGGTGCGACGGCCAGGCAAAGTCCGGATCGCTGCCCGGTGGGATCGGCTTCCAGCCGGTCGCGACATCGACCTGGCCGATCTCGGAATAGCGGTCGGTGTATTCCTCGGAAAAGCGCACGCCCGTCGTCATGTCGAGCACGTGCTGCACGGTGGCGCCGGCCCAGCCGGTCTCGCCGAGCTCCGGCAGATAATCGGTCACCAGTCTGCCCGGATCGATCAGGCCGCGCCCGACCAGGATGCCGCACACCGATCCGGTGACCGATTTCGCCATCGACTGCGACAGATGCAGCGAGCGCTCGTCCATGCCGTTGAAATAGCGCTCATAGGCAACCTTGCCGTCCTTCAGCACCAGGAAGCCGTCGGCATAGGTTTCGTCCAGCAGGCCGGCGAGCGTCGTCGGCGCGCCGTTGCTGTCGACCACTGGCAGATCGTCGAGATCCACCTCCGCGCGCTCGAGGCGATGGCGGTGGCCGCTGCCGCGCCACACTTCGACCGTCGGCAGGAATTCGCGGATGTGCTGGAAGGCCCAGCGGTTCCAGGGCGGCCGGTCCCAGTCGAGCTTCGGCGGCACCAGCTTCGGCGGCGAGCCCTGCATGATCGGCGGCCGCGGGTCGGAGTTGCGATAGGACGACAAGATTTCCTCCTCGATGCGTGTCGCCCAAAAATGCGTGAGCGGCTTTCGCGGAGCGACATGCACAGAGCAATTCCAGGAAAAGTGTGTAGCGGTTTTCCGTCCGGAATTGCGTAAAAACAAAGAGATAGGTGGTTCGCCGTTTCCATGAAACGGCGAACCGCTCTAGTCACAAGAAAGGGAGACCGGAGCCTCCCCTCCTTTCATGCGTCGCGCTGTTTTATTTGCGCAGGTTGGTCCAAATCTTGTTGTAGATCTCCACCACGTCAGGCGGGCATGGCGGTACGAATTCCGGCGTCGGCGAGCCGGCCGGAGGGCTGATTTCCGGCGAGTTGGCGAACTCCGCAGGCAGGAACTTGTGGCTGCCCGCGATGCCGTTGTCGTAGCCGGCGAATTCCGAGATCAGCGCCGCGTTCTCCGGCGCCATGATGAAGTCCTGGAACAGCTTGGCGTTGTCGAGGTTCTTGGCGCCCTTCAGCACCGCGACATTGTCCATCCAGCCTTCGATGCCTTCCTTCGGATAGGCATATTTGATCGCCGGTATCTTCTGGCGCGAGCGGTAGCTGGCGCCATTCCACTGCTCCGACACGATGACGTCGCCGGAGGTGATCTTGGTGATGGTGTCGTAGCTGAAGGTCTTCCAC
Organism: Mesorhizobium sp. BH1-1-5; assembly: GCF_020165615.1. Classification (NCBI taxonomy): domain Bacteria; kingdom Pseudomonadati; phylum Pseudomonadota; class Alphaproteobacteria; order Hyphomicrobiales; family Phyllobacteriaceae; genus Mesorhizobium; species Mesorhizobium sp. BH1-1-5. Next base: position 187,467 of record NZ_JAIUIM010000008.1, on the reverse strand, counting down.
GACGGCTTGGCGGCCATCAGGATGTCGTTGACCTTCTTCAGGTTGGCCTTGTCGGCGCCGCAGCGCGGCACGCCGGCATAGCGTTCGGCCGCGTGCATGACGGTGTTGACGTCGTCGAGCACGTTGATCTGGCCCTTGAGCCCGTCCGGCGGGTTGAACAGGATCGCCAGCGTGTCGATGTCGCCCTTGAACTTGTCCATATTGACCGAGAACGCCGTCGTTCCGAACTGCCACGGCGCGGTGTAGTGCCGGCCGGAGTCCCAATAGACGTCGACGAAACGCGGATCGATGTTCTTGCCGTTCGGCATCGCGTTGGGCTCGGTCTTTTCGAGCAGGCCCTCTTCGACCATGATCTTCACGGTGTAGTCGGACGGCACGACGATGTCATAGCCGGAATTGCCGGCGCGCACCTTGGACAGCATGGTTTCGTTGGAATCGTAATCGTCCAGCGTCACCTTGATGTTGTACTGCTTCTCGAATTTCTCGATCAGCTTGGGGTTGGTGTAGTCGCCCCAGTTGTAGATGTGCAGTTCGCCGTCGGCGAGCGCCGGCACTGCCCATAACAGAACGGCCGTGGAAACGGCCGCCATCAGTTTTCCAGACATTTTATGTTCTCCTTGCCTTCCCATTGTTGTGTTGGAGCTCGTGGTCATTTTGCGCGTCGCCGCGCGATCAGGAACGAGACCGAGACGAACAGGATCGACACCAGGAGCAGGATGGTCGAGATGGCGTTGATCTCCGGCGTCATCGGCCGCCGGATCTGGTTCCAGATATAGAGGGGCAGCGTCGTCTGGCCTGGGCCGGCGACGAGCTGCGTGATGGTGAAATCGTCGAAGGAGACGATGAAGGCCAGCGCCGCGCCGGACATGATGCCGGGGGCCAGCAGCGGCAGCGTGATGCGCTTGAAGGCGTTCCACGGCGTCGCGTAGAGGTCCGCCGCAGCATATTCCAGCGTCAGGTCCATGTCCTCCAGCCGCGCCCTGATCGGCATATAGGCGAAGGGAATGCAGAACACGGTGTGGGCGAAGATCAGATTGCCGATGCCGAAGTTCAGCCCGAACGCGCCGGCGATCAGCGCGAAGAAGGAGAGCGTCGCCACCGCCGTGATGATCTCCGGCACCATCAGCGGCAGGTTTATGACCATGAAGGCGGCCGCCAAGCCTCGCCACGGTTTCACCCGTGTCATGCCGATCGCCGCCAGCGTCGCGCAGATGGTCGAGACGATCGTCGCGGTCACCGAGATGATCAGCGTGTTCCGTGCTGCGCTGTGGAACTCCTCGTTGAGGAACGCGCTACCGTACCATTTGAGCGTGACGCCTTCCCAATGCGTGACCAGCGAGCCGCTGTTGAACGAGAAGATCATCAGGATCAGCACTGGCACATAGAGCACCAGCAGGCAGATGATGGCGATCGAGCGGAAGCCCGGCTGGTCCTTGATGTCCATGACGCGGGGCTCAGCCATGCTGCATCTTCCCCGACGTGTTGCGGACATAGAAGAACAGCGCCACCAGCACCGCCGCCATCAGGATCAGCGCCTGCGCGCAGCCGAGCGGCCAGTTGCGGCCCGAACCGAATTGCTGCGCGATGAGATCGCCGATCATCAGGTGCACGCCACCGCCCAGGATCAGCGGCGTCACATAGGCGCCGAGCGCCGGGATGAAGACCAGCAGGCAGCCGGCGATGATGCCGGGCTTGGACAGCGGAATGATCACCCGCCACAGCACCTGCCGGCGCGTCGCGTAAAGATCGTAGGCTGCCTCGACAAGGCGGAAGTCGAGCTTCTCCAGGCTCGAATAGAGCGGCAGCACCATGAACGGCAGGAAGGCGTAGAGCAGGCCGAGCTGGATGGCGAAGTTGGTGTAGAGCATCGTGATCGGCTTATCGATCACGCCGAGCGCCAGGAGCGCGTTGTTGATCAGGCCTTCGTCGCGGATGATGAACATGATCGCCAGCGTGCGGACCAAAAGGTTCGACCAGAACGGGATGGTGATCAGCAGCACCCACCAGTTGCGTTGCGCCGGCGATCGCGTCGCCATGAAATAGGCGGTCGGAAACCCGAGCAGCAGGCATATCACCGTCGTCACCACCGCAAACAGGAAGGAGCGCAGGTAGATGATCAGGAAGTCCGGCGTGAACTGAAGCGTGTCGTCGAAGATGTCGCGCTGGAACAGGAAATTCAGATAGGCGTCGGTCGAGAACTGCCACTGCACGCCGCCATATGGCGCGGCGACGAGGAACGAGTACACACAGATGATGATCAGCGGCAGCACGCCGAAAATGCCGATGATGATCAGCGCCGGCAGCGACAGCAGCCGGTTGCGCCGCGCGCTGGTTTTCACCGCCTGGGCTTCGAACGTTGCTGCCTTGGAGAGCGTGGTCGGGGCGAGCGTGGCTGTCGTCATCAGTCTTTCAGGACGCGGGCGGCGTCCTCCTCGAACTGGATGCCGACCTTGGCGCCGGTCGCGAAGGTCACCGGCGACGAGCGGCTGTTCTGGTGACGCACTATGAAGTCTTCGCCGCCGTCAAGCTTGACGTGATAATGCGTGTCGGTGCCGAAATAGACGATGTTGGAGAGCGTGCCGGCGATCGTGCCCTTGGCCGGGTCGGGCACCAGATCGGCGTGCTCGGGCCGCACCACCAGCGTCACCTCGCCCGTCGGATCGAAGCCTTCCGGATAGCCCGCGGCGATCGTCGCATTGCTGGCGAACTTGACCGTCGCCACGCCGGGCTTTTTCGAAACCACCGTGCCCGGCAGGAAGTTCGTTTCGCCGATGAAGTCGGCGACGAAGCGCTCGGCTGGCCGGTCGTAGATGTCGCGCGGCGTGCCGACCTGCAGGATCTTGCCGGCCGACATCACCGCGATGCGGTCGGACATGGTCAGCGCTTCCTCCTGGTCGTGAGTGACGAAGATGAAGGTGATGCCGGTCTCGTTTTGCAGCCGCTTCAATTCGATCTGCATTTCCTTGCGCAGCTTGTAGTCCAGCGCCGAAAGCGGCTCGTCGAGCAAAAGCACCTTCGGCTGCGGCGCCAGCGCCCGGGCCAGCGCCACGCGCTGCTGCTGGCCGCCCGAAATCTGGCTGGTGCGCCGCGCCTTGAGCGCCTCCATCTTGACCAGCTTCAGCATCTGGGCGACACGCGCCTCGATCTCCGCTTTCGGCCTGCCGAGCATCTCCAGCCCGAAGCCGATATTCTGCGCCACCGTCATGTGCGGGAACAGCGCGTAGCTCTGGAAGACGGTGTTGACCGGGCGTTTGAAGGGAGGCAGCGGCGCAATGTCCTGGCCGTGCAGCAATATCTCTCCGGCGGTCGGGAAATCGAAGCCGGCAATCAGTCTCAGCAGCGTCGTCTTTCCGCATCCGGACGGGCCGAGCAGTGTGAAAAACTCGTTCTCGCGGATCGACACCGAGACCGTGTCGAGAGCGGCTACCTGGTTTTCGCCGGTTCCAAAGACCTTGCGAACACCGCGAACTTCGATCGCGTTCTTACCCGGTTGTTCCGGCACGATTACCCCATTGAGAGAGCCTGCTCTTGTCGGCAGGTGTGTTCCTATCTGATTGTCACCACAAGCTGGTCGGCTTGGCAACTGCGGAGCAGTGACTCGATCCGAGTCCCTATTCAATTAAGCAATTCCTATGCCATCGTTAGGCTTGGTAGGTGATCTTCCCTCCGCAGATGGTGGTCACCGGGCGCACGGTGTGCAGCGCTTCCGGCGCCGTCGCCTCTATATCGGCTGACAAAACGACGATATCGCCGAGATACCCGGTTTTCAGGCGACCCTTGCGATCTTCCATGAACTCCGCATAGGCGCCCTCGACCGTGTAGCCCCCTATTGCCTCCTGCAACGAGAAGCTCTGGTCCGGCATGCCTTCTGCCCAAGGTTTGCGCATCACTGCCGCCTGGATGGACAGGATCGGATCGACCGGCGAAACCGGCCAGTCGGACGCGAACACCACGCGCGCGCCGGCGTTTTTCAGCGTGCGCCAGGCATAGCTCAGCGGCCACTTGTCGCGACCGATGCGCGAGATCGTCGGCTCCATCGGGAAGTTCAGCGCGCCCGGCGGATGCGCCGGCTGCATCGACGCCAGCACGCCGAGCTCGGCGAAGCGCGGCACATCGGAAGCCGTCGTCACCTCGATATGCTCGATGCGATGCCGGCTGTCACGCCTGCCGTTCTTCTTGAGCGCCGCCTGGTAGCCGTCGAGCACCGCCCGCACCGCGCCGTCGCCGATCGAATGCACGGCGATCTGCAAGCCGCGCCTGTCGGCCTCGACCGCCACCTCGGCGAAATGCTCGCGTGAGAAAAGCGGCTCGCCGCGCCAGCCCGGGCGGTCGGCATAGTCGTCGACCATCACCGCCGTCCAGGAATCCAGCACGCCGTCATAGAAGACCTTGACCATGCCGGACGACAGCCATTCGGAATTGTAGGTCGCGGCCATCCGCGAGGCTTTTTCCAGGATGTCCAGCTTCATGAAATTCTTGAAGTGGAACGGGATCTTGGTGCGGCACAGCAGCCGACCCTCTTCTTCCAGCCCCGCCAGCAGCTCGAGCTGGTAGAGATTGCCGTCCATGTTCTGGATCGAGGTGATGCCGTGCTTGGCGCACCATTGCAGCCCACGATGCATGAGGTCGCGATCGGCCGCCAGTTCCTTGGCCGAAGGATAGGGATCCGGCTCGGCGCCCTCGAGGCCAAGCCGCGTCCGGTTTGCTCCGTAATGGTCGAGGACCGGCCCGAAGGCCTCGCCTTCGCGGAGCTCGCCGGCGGCAAGCCCGTCGGCGCCCATGACGATCTCGTTGCCCTGTCCGACCTGCCTGCCATTGAGCAGCCCGGCCTCTTCCAGCGCCTTGGTGTTCGCCCACATCGTGTGATGGTCGGACGCCGACATGGCGAAGGGCCGGTCGGGAATGATGCGGTCGAGATCGTGGCGCGTCACCGGCTCTGGCAGGATGGCGTAATCGACGCCGGCGCCGATCAGAAGCCTGGCGTCCGGGCGCTTCGCCGCGAAATCCTGGATCGCGTCGCGCAACGCGTCGAAGCCATGCACGCCCGCCAGATGCAGGTTGTCGAGCTCCGCCGCGCCGCCGAAGAGATGCATATGCGCCTCGATGAAGCCCGGCAGCACGGAGCCGCCCTGCGCATCGACAATTTTTGTCGCCGGTCCTTTAAGCTCTTCGATGGAGGCGCGGCTACCGATGGCGATGATGACGCCGTCCTTGACGGCAACAGCCTCGGCGGCGGGATTGTCATCATCCATGGTCAGCACTCGGCCGTTGACGACCACCAGATCCGCACCACCATCCGCAACCGACATCGCGACTCCGCATTTTGCTGAGGGACCGGCAACGCCACGCCCAACGAGCCGCCGCTCCACCGGGGCGACGCCATGGACAAAAGTCGATGCCGATGCGCCGTCTTCGAAATTCCCCTTGTTATCGTGGAAGACAGCGTGGATAAAGAATGCGACTGTTTATTCGCGTTTGTCAACAGCCGGAATTTGGAATGTATAGTGGACTGCACCGCGCGCCGATGGTGGGGCCGAGCGGGGAACGGGGGGCAACGAGCAGTGAAGCGCAGTCTCGACCGCAAGACCAAAATAGCGCTCGAACCGCGCAAGCAGCCGCGGCAGCAACGGTCAAGCAAGGTGGTCGACAGAATTCTCGACGCGGCACTGATCCTGACGCGCGAGCAAGGAACCAGGACGCCGACGACGCTCGCCATCGCCCAGCGCGCCGGCTTGTCGGTCGGTTCGGTCTATCAGTACTTTCCCAACAAGGAGGCCATTCTTCTGGACCTCGCCCGGCGCTGGCTGTCGTCTTTTCCCGAGGTTATCCAGAAGCGCATCGAAGTCCCCCGGCCAACCAACCGCGACGAGTTTCGGCGCGAGGTGCGCAAGCTCTTCAGCGACACGTCCAGGCTCTATCTCGACAACGCCACGCTGATGCCGGTGATCGAGGCCATATCCGGCAATGCCGACCTGAGGCCGATCCAGGACGAATACGACAAGGAGATCATCGCCCTCTACGCCGCGTGGCTGCAGCACGTTAATCCGGCTCTCGAAGACAAGATCGCCTGCCGGCTCGGCGTGCTGATGATGGAAGTCGGCCATGTCTGCCGGCTCGTCGGGCTGAAGAGGGACCGCAGGACATACGACCTCATCGAGGACGATGTGGAAGCCATGTGGCTCGCGCTGGTGACCCGCCATCTCAACCTCGAGTGATTTTCGCACCTCCAACTGATTTCGCGCTTCCAGGGGAATTTCCATGAAAACTGTCTATTCGCCACTTCATGCCGGCCATTCAGGCCAGATGGAATTGGTCACGTCGGCCATCGTGCCGGGTTTCGAGAAGCCGTCGCGGGCCGAATTCATCAAGGCGCGGGTGGAGAGCGAGAAACTCGGCCCGATCATCGGGCCGGTCGAGCGCGACCTCGCCGCCGCCAAGCGCGTGCATGAGGCCCATTACATCGATTTCCTGCCGACGGTATGGCCGGAATGGGTCGCCGCCGGCTTCACGGGATCGGCCATGGGCTTCACCTGGCCGACGCGCGGCCTGCGCGGCGATGTGCCGCCGAAGCGCATCGATGCCTTGCTCGGCTATTACTCCTTCGATGCCGGCGCCACCTTCGTCGAAGGCACCTGGGCGGCGATCAAGTCCTCCTATGACGTGGCGCTGACCGCCGCCGCCCTGGTCAAGGGCGGCGAGCGCACCGCCTTCGCGCTTTGCCGGCCGCCTGGCCATCACGCCGGCGCCGCCTTCATGGGCGGCTATTGCTTCATCAACAACGCCGCCGTCGTGGCGCAATGGTTCCGCGACCAGGGCGCCAAACGCGTTTCGATCCTCGACGTCGATTATCATCACGGCAACGGCACGCAGGAGATCTTCTATCGCCGCGGCGACGTCCAGGTCCTCAACCTGCATGGCGATCCTATGGTCGAGTATCCGTTCTTCCTAGGCCATGCCGACGAGCGCGGCGAAGGCGACGGCGAAGGCTTCAACGTCAATTACCCGATGCCCTTCGGCACCAACTGGGACGGCTGGGGCGCGTCGCTGGAGGACGCCTGCGCCAAGCTCGCCGCCTACGCCCCCGACGTGGTCATCGTCTCGCTCGGCGTCGACACCTTCGAGAAGGACCCGATCAGCCAGTTCAAGCTGAAAAGCGAGGACTATCCAAAAATCGGTCGCCGCATCGCCAAGCTCGGCCTGCCGACACTGTTCGTCATGGAAGGCGGCTATGCCGTCGAAGAGATCGGCATCAACGCCGTCGGCGTGCTGACCGGGTTCGAGGACCGCTGAGCCTACCCTGTTCAAGGACATACGCCCTCGGAGGCAACCGGGGGCGTATTTTTGCGGGCCCGCCGCGAAATCATCGGCTCAATTCGACTTTCAAATCACCGCCAAGTAACGCGAAGACCGGCTGCTGAGTCGCAATGCGAGTCCACCGGATTCGATTTTGTCAAATCGCGTTTGATGTCGGATTCATCTGCAGGTAGATTAGACCCGAATCAGCCGGTCCATGGGGGGCGCGGCGACCACCCAAAGTCTCAAGTTCCGGCGCCAGGCCGGCACCAGACGCGGACGGTTTCGCGTTCCCTAGAGGGATTCGGCGCGGTTGGGCGCCGTTCGCGCCCGTGAGTGTGTCTTCGTAAACGTGACGCGTTTCGGGTCCGGCCGTTGGTTTCGCCAGCACCGGGCACAAGGATCGATTCCGGCAAGAATCCAAGAATTAAAATGAGCAGTCCAGCCGCGCTTCTCCAACCCGACGCTCCAGGCTCGCGCCTGACGTCCCGCGGCGATCTCACCAGTTTCTTCATGCAGCTTGCCGCCGATATCGGCGCCGACAGCTACATGCTGGTCGCCATCGTGCATGACCAGGACCGCAACGATGCGCGCATCGTCTCCTCGAACTGGATCTTCGACGCCATAGAGCTGATCGGCAAAAGGCTGATCGCCAACCTGGCGCTGGGCCCCCTGACCGTGGCGCCGGGCATACGCCCGAAGCCGTTGGTGGCGGCGCACGCGCCCGACGCCGGCGCATTGCTGACCGGCGAGGAAGCCCGCCTGCTCGACGTGCTCGGTCACGCCGAAATCTATTCGCTGCGCCTCAATGTCGGCCGGCAGCGCCTGTTCGTGCTGTTCTCGGCCGCCGAGGCGGATAGGATCGACCTGGCCGCCCTGATGAAGGCGCAGATCAAATGCTGCTATGCGCTTTCCAGCATTCCGCAGCTGATCGCGGCGGCATCCATGCAGGATCCGCTGTCGGACCGAGAGCGCGAATGCCTGTTCTGGGTCTCGGAAGGCAAGACCACCGATGAGGTGGCCGTCATCCTCGGCGTCTCGTCGAACACCGTCAACAGCTACATCACGCACGCCATCCAGAAGTTTGCGGCCAGCAACCGCGCGATGGCGATCGCGACGGCGATCAGGAGCGGCATCATTTGAAGCACGCACAGGTCAGAGAGGCCGCCGCGGCCCTTTTCAACGATCAGCGCAACCCGTTCGGCGCCTTCTCGCTCGGCTCGGAGACCCATCACGCCGCCACCATTCCCGATGCCGTGCGCCGCTGCCGCTGGATCGCCGTCGATATCAATGCCTCGGCCTTCGGCCTCTATTTCGTCAGTCCCTCGCCCGAGCGCGCGCGTCTCGTGGCGTGCTTCGATTCCGACTATCCCGGCACCGCGGTCGCGACCAAATTCATCTCCGGCGCCAATGGCGAGGATATGGTGCGCCACAGCCGCCTCTCGACGGCGCCGCGCTGGTGGGCCGACGACGGCGTCGTCGGGTCGCAGCAGCTCTTCCAGCCGCTCGCATGGGCCGAGCCGACCGCGCCCCTGGCGCCCGGCACCAACGGCATTGCCTTTCCGGTGCATGCCGATCGCGGCCAATGCGGGCTGGTCGTCTTCCTGGGCTCGGAAATAGCCTTGTCGGACGACGCGCTCTGCGAGATCCACGCCCGCTCCTTCGCGTTGTTTGCAGGGGTCGCCCGCATCCGCCCCGGCGACACCGGCAGGGCGCGCTCGATGTCCAAGCGCGAGCTCGAATGCCTCAAGCTGACCGCCAACGGCAACACCAGCGAGGAGATCGCCAAGCTTCTCAAGCTCTCGGTGCACACCGCCAACCAGTACCTCACCCAGTCGACGCAGAAGCTCAACGCGGTCAACCGCAACCAGGCGGTCGCCAAGGCTCTGCGGCTCGGCCTGATCGAGTGACGTCACGCCTGCGGCGCTGAACGTGCCGCGGCCAGGTCGGCAATCAAATCATCAGGGGAATGCCAGGGGCTCGGTCCTGCGGATGCGAGCCTCTTCGATCGCGTCCTCGAGCAAGGCCGTGTTGTGCTCCGGCGTCTCGCCGGGCTTCTCGAACGACACGTAGTTGACCACCACGGACGCCTGATGCTCGGTCAGCGTCAGTTGGAAATAGACCGTCACGCCGCGCGGCCGCAGCTCCAGATCGAGCACGATGCGCGGGCTGCCGCTCCAGTCGACATGCGCCTCCGCGCCATGGCCGAGCCGCAGCGTGCCTGGCCGGAAGTAAAGTTCGACGGCCGAATCCACGAGGTCCGACAGGCAGGCGAGATGCTCGAGCCGGATGAAGGCGATATAGTCGGCAACGTCGATGAGCCTCAATTCGCCCACCACGGGCTCGATGGCGCTGGCGACGATCAGCTCGCGGGAGTTGGCGTGTGGTTGCCGGTCCATGGATTAGCGGCGTCCGTTCATTGGGTTGCTTGGCGCGCGGCCTTCTTCGAGTAGACGATCCGCACCAACTCGGCGACCGCCTGGTAGAATTGCGACGGGATCACGCTATCAACCGAAACTTGCTTGTACATGGAGCGCGCGAGCGCCACGTCCTCGAAGATCGGGATGTTGTTCTCCCTGGCGATCTCGCGGATCTTGAGCGCCACCAGGTCCTGTCCCTTGGCCAGCACGATCGGCGCGGAATCTTCCTCGCGCACATATTTCAGCGCGATCGAATAATGCGTCGGGTTGGCGATCACCAGCGTCGCCCGCGGCACAGCCGTCATCATGCGTTTGCGCGCCCGGTCGCGCGCCAGCGAGCGCAGCCGCGACTTGACGATCGGATCGCCTTCCGACTGCTTCAACTCGTCCTTGACCTCCTGCTTGGTCATCCGCAGGTCGCGCCGCCAGTGGAAGCGCGACCAGACGATGTCGACCACCGCGATAAGCCCCATGACGAAGACGATCGCCACCAGGATGTCGACGAAGATGCCGCGTATGACCAGCCCGAACGAGATCGGGTTGGTGATCATGCCGGCGAGTAGCTTGCGATGATCTTCCGAAAGCGTGAAGCTCAGCACCGCTATAGCGAAGCCGAGCTTGGCAAGCGACTTCAGGAATTCGACCCAGCCCTGCACGCCGAACATCCGGCTCCAGCCCTTGGCGATCGAGATGCGCGACAGCTGCGGCCTGATCCGTTCGCCGACGATCTGCGGCATGTTCTGAAAGACCGAGGCGCCGATCCCGGCAACCGTCAGCAGCACCAGCAGGCTGACGACTGCGCGGCCGATCTCGGTCATCACCTGCTTGTAGAGCGAGATGACGTCGGTCTCGGTGTCCATCGGCCAGGCTTCCGGCTTTTCCAGGAACGTCGACAGGAACATGCCGAGATCGACGATCGCGTCCTTGGCGTAGAAGACGGCGAAAACCAGTATGGCGAGGAAGGACGCAAAGATCGCGGTCTCACGCGAATGGGGCAGCTTGCCCTGTTCGATCGTGTCGCGGATCTTCTTTTCTGTGGCTTCCTCGGTTTTGGAATCCTTGTCGACCGCTTCAGCCATGGCGCTCTGACCTGGTCGTTATCGTCAGGCGGCTTCGGCCTGAGCGGTCTGCGTCGAGGGCAGATCGAACGCCCCTTCGCGCGACAGCCGGATGGCGGCGACCGATATGCTCTTGCGCGCCGCCATGATGTCGGCAAGCGCAATGCCTTCCGATCCCTGTCCGAGTTCGGATTCGATCATGCGGCGCGAGCGCGCGCCGATCGCCGACAGCGCCGATTCGGCGAGTTCCGGCGGCGCCCCGCGCAGCGCCAGCGTGACGAGCTCGGTCGACAGTCCGTCGAACAGCAAGACCCGGGCTTTCTGCGGCAGCAGCGGCAGATCGTCGAAGGCGAACAACCGCGACCTGACGCCGGCGAGATCGGGCGTGCCGGCTTCCTCCAGGTCCTGCATGAGCTCGTCCAGCTCGGGCTTCGCCATTTCGTTGAGCATGCCGGCGACGCGTTCCTGGCCGGCGGACGTGTCCCTGCTGGCCTTCTGCGACAGCACGCTCACACGCAGCTGGTTCTCGACGATCCTGGATGCCGCGTCCGGGATGTTGGCCATCGTCACCATGCGCTTGATGATCTGGCTGCGCATCGGCTTTTCCATGGTGAGCAGCACGTTGGCGGCGGTCTGCGACGCGAGCTTCGACAGCACCATGGCCGACGTTTGCGGATGCTCCCCGGCAAGGAAGCCGCCAAGCCGCGACGGCTCGAGCTTCTCGAGGTCCGGCCATATCGGCGCAGGTCCTTCCGGGGTCGGTTCGAACTTCTTTTCGCCCATGATGGCGCTCATCTCCTCGGGCGACAGCGATTCGTTCAGGATCGTGTCCATCCGGTCGGCTGAATCGAGCAGGCCGGCGCCCTCGGTGAATTCGGCTTCGAACTCGGCGACGATGCGCTCCAGATCGGCCTGCGGAATGGTGCGCAGCAAACGCGCGCCCTCGATCAGCGCCTTCAGTTCGTCCTGTTTGAAGAATTTGAGCAGGCGGCTCGCCGCGGGCTTGCCCATGGCCACCAATATGGCCGCCGCCTTTTGCGGACGTGTGAGCGCCAATGCCGTCGTCATGCGCGTTGCCCTCGCTGCCGATTGGTCCGTCCGCCGACCATTCTCAGGCGCTCTTCGTCGCGGCGATGATCTCGGTGAGCCGGATGCCGAAGCGCGTCGGATCGCTTTCCAGCACCGTGATCTCGCCGCGCGCTATTCTGCGGCCGTTGACCACGACGTCGACCGGCTCGCCGATGCGGCGGTTGAGCGCGACCGTGGAACCCTTCTGCAGCGCCATCAGGTCCGAGACCGGCATCTCCGTGCTGCCCAAGATGATCTGCACGTCGACTGGAATGGTCATGATGATCGAGGAATTGGCCCCCGACCGAAGCGCGGCGTCCGGACGGCCCTCCTCTTCGCGAAGCACGCCGCGCAGTTCCTCGATGGCGCGGTCGAGCTGCTCGTCGGGCTGGTCGGGTTCGGCTTCCACCTTGGTCTTTGCCATCTGTCGTCTCCATAAATCCCGAGCCTGGCGTCAGCCCGGCATCAGTCCGTCGATGAAATCCTGCCCGGCATCATGCGGATGGCTGATGCGGACGGTGTAGTTCTGCCCCAACTTGCCGAACTCGCAGACAAACAGTGTCTTGTCGCGGGCGCTGAGCCTAGCGTTGAGCTGCGCGTTCTCCTCGAATTCGATCACCTGGCCGGGCTCGAACGCGGCGAGGTCGCCGAGCGTCAGCCGGGCAAGCGGCATCGTCGCCTCGAGCCGGACGGTCGAGCGCATCACCTCTTCCGAGAAGCGGGCCCGCCAGTCGAATTCCGTAGTCTCGCTATGCTCGCCCGTGGTGACGTCGCCGCCGCGCGAGGAAAGCAGAAGGCGCTGCGGGATCATCACCGTGAGCGTGCCGCTGTCGGATGGCGTCGACAGGCCATAAACGATGCGCACGGCGGCGCCGTCGCGCAACACGCGTCGCCTCGCCTCGTTGCCGGATATTGCTCTCGGCACCGGCAGGCGCAGGTCGAGCGAACGTTTGTCGGATCCGTTGAGCGCCGTCGCGACCTCCTGGAACACGGTGGTCGCCACATCGGCCTCGATCTGGGACAGGTCGCGCTCGATCGGCGCCACCGGCTGGTCGGGATCGCCGCCGAACAGCGCGCTCACCATGACGGCGACCGCTTGCGCATCCATTACCAGCGTCATGGCGTCAGCCGAGGTCGGCGAGGAAATAACGGTCAGCGCAAAGGCATCGCCGGCGCGCGAACGCGCCTCGGGAACGCGGCCGACTTCCACCGCTTGCAGGTCGACGGTCACCGGCGCGCCGAGTTCGCCTGCAAGCGCCTTCTGCAGCACAGGCAGCGCCCGTTCGGCCATGCCGCGGCCGACGCCGATCACCTGCGCCGCCTCGCCGCTGTCGCCGACGAGCCGCTCGATGATCAACTCGCGGGTTTGCGAAGGACTGCCCGGACTTGTCATGACGGCAGGCGGTCCTGTCTCGGATGCTGCATGCTCAGGCCGCCTTCTTCTCGGCGATACCGGCGTTCATGGTGCTCTGCTCCACTGCATCGATCGTCGGACGCTCGTAGGAGGAGATCGTCTTGCGGCCGAATTCGATCGCCACCTGCGGCAGGGCGCCGTTCATATACGCAAGCAGCGTCTGCTTGACGATGATGTAGAGGCGGTTCTTCTTTTCGCGCACCGTCTTGATCTTGGTGGCGACCGGACCGACAACCGCATAGGATAGGAAGATGCCGAGGAAGGTTCCGACAAGTGCCGCGCCGATCAGGCCGCCGAGGATTTCCGGCGACTGGTCCAGCGCGCCCATCGCCTTCACCACGCCGAGCACTGCCGCCACGATGCCCAGCGCCGGCAGGCCGTCGCCGACCGCTACCATCGCGTGATAGGCTTTCATCTTGTCGGTGCGGATCGTCTGGATCTCTTCGTCCATCAGCGCTTCGATCTCATGCGAGCGGGCGTTGCCGATGATGATGATGCGGCAATAGTCGCAGATGAAATTCGTCAGGTCGTGGTTCTTGAGCACAGTCGGGAAGGCCTGGAAGATGGCCGACTCTTCCGGGTTGTCGATATGCGCCTCGACCTCGCTGCGCGACTTCGAGCGCAATTCGCGCATCAGGCTGTGCAGGACGCCCAGCGTCTCGAGGTAGTCGCGCTCCTTCGGCACGGCCTGCTTGAAGGCTTCGAGAATGCCCTTGCCGGTGTCCTTGACCGTCTTCATCGGATTGGCGACGAGGAAGGTGCCGAGCGCGGCGCCGCAGATGACCACCGCTTCCCAGGGCTGCAGCAACACATGCAGATGCCCGCCCATGGCCATGAAGCCGCCGAGGACGCAGCCGAGCGTCACCACTAGTCCGATCAGAATGCCCACGACAGGTCCTTCCGCATGTCACGTCGTGGATCAGGGATAGTCCCCGTGCCTTGTGTGAGGCTTGAATCGAAGGCAGCGAATGCGATTCAGCTTCGCGCAAGGAAGTGACGCTATTGTGCGGGGATAGCTTCGGCCGGAGGCGTATCCTTGCTCAGTACCTACACCAGCTATCAGTTGATCGTTAAAGACATCAACAAGTCGATCACCCGTATCGAGCAGCAGCCGACGGTCGACCGCGATACTCAATATTATCTGGACAACATCACCAAGGTGAAATCGATCGACGATTTCGTCAACAACGACCGTCTGTTCAAATATGCCATGAAGGCCTACGGGCTGGAGGACATGGACTATGCCAAGGCCTTCATGGTCAAGGCGCTCAAGGAAGGCGTCTCCGACCCCGACAGCTTCGCCAACAAGCTGACCGACAAGCGCTACGCCCAGTTCGTCAGCGCCTTCAATTTCGCCGCCAACGGCGCCGATACCACCGTCTACAACCAGGCGCAGCAGCTGGTAACGAAGAACTATGCGCTGCAAGTCCAGATCGGCGCCTCGCAGACGGGGCTCGCTTACTACCAGAGCGAGACTGCCTACTACGCCACCAACATCTCCAAGGTGAAGTCGATCGACGATCTGATGGGCGATAGCCGCCTGCTGACATATGCGATGGCCGCATTCGGGTTGGACGCCGAAACCGAACCGGCAGCGACCGTCAGGACGATGCTGGAAGGCGGCGTCAGCGATCCCAACAGCCCCGCCAACAAGCTGACCGACAAGAGCTATGCCAATTTCGTCGCGGCTTTCGACTTCGCCCAGTATGGCGACCAGACCACCACCCGCGATGCGGTCCAGCAGGCAGTTCCGGCAGGCTACGCGGCTGGAGCCGGATTGAAGCTGGTCGAGCCAAGCGCGCAATACATCAAGGGCGAAGCCGATTACTACGCGGCAAACATTTCCAAGGTGAAGTCGATCGACGACCTCATGGCCGACAAGCGCCTGCTGACCTTCGCCATGGCTTCCTACGGATTGGATGCCTCGACCGAAAAACCGCTGCAGATCCGCGCTATGCTCGAAGGCGGCGTCAGCGACCCCGACAGCCCCGCGAACCAGCTGACGGACAAGCGCTACGCCAACTTCGTCGCGGCTTTCGACTTTGCCCAGTATGGCGACCAGACGAGCACCCGCGATGTGGTGCTCAAAGACACGCCGAAGATCTACACGACGGAGTCTGCGCTTGGCCTGATCCCGCCGAATGCGGACTATATCGCGTCGGAGACCGCATACTACCTTGCCAACGTCACGAACGTGAAATCCATCGACGATCTGATGGCCAACAGCCGATTGTACAACTATGCGCTCTCGGCTTATGGGCTCGATCCGGCCACGGAAAGCAAGGATCTCATCCGCAGCGTCCTAGCCGGCGGCGTTCGCGATCCCGACAGCGTCGCCAACAAGCAGACCAACAAGGCCTATGCCGGGCTCGCCACCGCCTTCAACTTCGAGCAGTACGGCGAAAACGCGACCACGACCAATCCGGCGCAGCAGCCGACCGTCGACATGTACATGCGCCAGACGCTGGAGGAGGATGCCGGCAAGACCAATGAAGGCGTGCGGCTGGCACTTTATTTCCAGCGCAAGGCGCCAGACATCACCAGTTGGTACGACGTGCTGGCCGACACGGCGCTTGCCAGCGTGGTCCGCACCGCGCTCGGCCTGCCCGATTCCTTCGCCACCGCCGACATCGACAAGCAGGCGCAGCTTTTCGAGCAGAAGCTCGACATCACGGACTTCACCGATCCCGACAAGCTCGGCAAGTTCCTGACCCGCTTCACCAGCATGTACGAGATCAACCATCCCACCTCGACGGCCGTGACGTCGGTCAGCGTGCTCTTTGCGCAGCCGACAAGTGTCGGCATCTCCACCGATCTGATGATGGCCATGCAGCAGTTGAAGTTCTGAGAAGATCATGCAGGACAGTCTTTACGTCGCCCTTTCCTCCCAGATCGCCCTCGAGCGTCGTCTCGACACCATCGCCGACAACGTCGCCAACGCCTCGACCATCGGCTTTCGCGCCACCGGCGTGAAGTTCGAGGACGTGGTCTCGGGCACCGGGCCGAAATCGGTCTCCTTCGCCTCCTCCGGCAAGACTTATCTTTCCGGCGCGCATGGCGCGCTGACCGAAACCGGCAACCCGTTCGACTTCGCCGTGCAGGGCGACGCCTGGTTCGCCATCGAGACGCCGGCAGGCACGGTGATGACGCGTGACGGCCGCTTCTCCATGAACGAGAACGGCGAGCTGATGTCGATCGAAGGCTACCCGGTGCTGGACAGCGGCGGCGCTCCGATCCAGCTCGATCCGCGCAACGGCCCGCCCAAGGCAGGCGCCGACGGCTCGCTCAGGCAGAACGAGCAGCTGGTCGGCGCCATCGGCCTCTACAATTTCGACCCCGGCGAGAATTTCGTCCGCTATGGCAATTCGGGCATCGTTCCTGCGCGCACGCCCGAACCCGTCACCGATCGCTCGGACGTCGGCGTCGCTCAAGGATTTCTGGAAGAGTCGAACGTCAACCCGGTGCTGGAAATGACCCGGCTGATCCAGGTGCAGCGCGCTTTCGAGAACACCGCGGCGCTGATGCGGCAGACCGATTCCTCCACCGACGACGCGATCAAGACGCTCGGCTCGAAGTGACGGCATGACGACCGGCTCGTCCCTGTTGCGCGCTTCCGAAGGCCCGGCGGATACCGGGCATACGGACAGGCTGGCCGCGCTCGAACGCGTCTGGCGGCGGTTCGACGATCCGCAGGCGCTGCTTGCGCGCGGCGGCCGCGTCGCCGAGATATCGCCGACGCATTACAAGGTCCGCGGCCTGTCCGGGATTGCCCGGCTCGGCGACATCGTCGAGCAGCGCGGCAAGGCCGGCGCGCGGCGCGGCGAGATCGTCAAGATCGGCAGCGACGAGGTGGTGGTCGCGCCCTTCGAGCGCAGCGCCGATGCCGGCATCGGCGATGCCGTCTTTCGCCGCGGCCCGCTCGCGGTCACGCCGCATGTCTCCTGGCGAGGGCGCGCCATCGACGCCTTGACCCGCGTCATTGACGGCGGTCCGCCGCTGATCAGGCCGAATGCGGCCGATGCCGCGCATGGCGCGACGCCTGGCGCCCTGTCGCGCCAGCGCGTCGGCACCGGCTTCCTCACCGGCGTCAGGGTGATCGACATCTTCACCCCGCTCTGCTTCGGCCAGCGGCTCGGCATCTTCGCCGGTTCCGGCGTCGGCAAGTCGACGCTGCTTGCCATGCTCGCCGGCGCCGACGCATTCGATACGGTGGTCGTGGCGCTGATCGGCGAGCGCGGCCGCGAGGTGCGCGAATTCCTCGAGGATACGATCGGCGCCGAGAGCATGGCCAAGACCATCGCCGTCGTCGCCACCAGCGACGAAAGCGCCATGATGCGCCGACGCGCGCCCGACACCGCCATGTGCGTGGCCGAGCATTTCCGCGACCAGGGCCATCGCGTGCTCCTGGTGCTGGATTCCATCACCCGCTTCGCGCATGCGCTGCGCGAGGTCGCGACCGGAACCGGCGAGCCGCCGGTCGCGCGCGGCTATCCGGCATCGGTCTTCACCGACCTGCCCAAGCTGCTCGAACGCGCCGGGCCTGGAGTCGAAGGTAAGGGCTCGATCACCGCCATCATTTCCGTGCTGGTCGATGGCGACGACCACAATGATCCGGTCGCCGACTCGGTGCGCGGCATTCTCGACGGCCATGTCGTGCTCGACCGCTCGCTCGCCGAGCAGGGCCGTTATCCGCCGGTCAATCCGCTGTCGTCGATCTCGCGCCTTGCCGACAAGGCCTGGAGCGCCGAGCAGCGCTTGCTGGTGACAAGGCTGAAATCGATGATCGCGCGCTTCGAGGATACGCGCGACATCCGTCTGCTGGGCGCTTACCAGAGCGGCGCCGATGCCGAGCTCGACAACGCGGTGCGCCAGGTGCCGCTGATCTACGAGGCGCTCACGCAATCGCCGAGGGACCGCGCATCGGCCGATCCGTTCGCCGACCTCGCCCGCCATCTCAAGGGGAAGCTGAATGGCGATCAAGGAGACTGAGCTCCAATACACCGAGCGCATGCTGCGCGACATGCTTGCCGAGGCCGAGGCTGCGGAAAGGGCTGAGGCCGACGCGGCAAGAACTGCCAGGGACAAGACCGCGCGCGCCAAGGCTGACAAGGCGACGGCGCTTCTGACCAGGGCCGACAGGCCGCATGCGCCGCGGACATCCGCCACCGCTGCAGCCGGTGTGGCTGAGATCAGCCCCGATTCGTTGCTCGACGGTCTTTTTCCCCGCGCCGAATGGCCTGAGCCGCCGAAAGCCCAGTTCCCACGCCTCACCGACAGGAGCGCCGACCGCCGCAGCGATTTCGTCATCGCCGCGCTCGGCATCACGCTCGGCCTGATCTGCGCGTTGTTCCCCTGGTACATCTTCTTCAACCAGGAGCAATTCGGCGTTCAAGCCATCAAGTTCGGCGGCAGCGGCAGCAACTCCGGACGCGATGGCGGGGGCATCGTGGCCGAACGCAGCGGACCGCTGACGGCCAAGGACGTTCCCAACGCCGATATCGATCTGTTTGCCACCGGAACGGTGCAGGACGATCCCGCGCCGCCGCCTGGCGACCAGCCCTTCCCCGCCGCCGCTTCGGAATTCAAGATGGTGCATGTCGCCAACGGCCGCGCCATGATCGAGGACGATACCGGTCTGTGGATCGTCCAGCGCGGCTCGGTGCTGCCCGATTCCAGCCGCGTCGCCTCGATCGAGCAGCGCGGCGGCAAGTGGGTGATCGTCACCAGCACCGACCAGGTGATCCAGCTCTCCAAGTAAGAATCCGGACCTTACAGCTCGCCCCGCGCAAGGTCCGCGCAAGACTGGCCGCCTAGTCTTGTGCGTACTTGCCCGGGAGATTCCTATGGAACCGGTAAATCTTTTCGATCTCGCCACGCGGCAGTCGCAATGGCTGGCCGTGCGCCAGTCGGCGATTGCCTCCAACATCGCCAATGCCAACACGCCGGGCTACACGGCCAATGACGTCGAGCCGTTCGAAAAGGTGCTCGACCGCACCGCGGTGACGCTTGCCGCCACGCAGGCTGGCCACCTTGGCGCCGAAACGGCCCATGCCGGCTTCAACGTCAAGCCGGAAGACGCTGACGGCGCGATCATGCCGTCGAAGAACACGGTGGTCCTCGAACAGGAGCTGATGAAGGCCGGCGAGGTGCGCCGCTCCTTCGAGCTCAACACGGCGATCGTCAAGGCCTTCCATTCGATGATGACGATGGTGGTAAAGAGCTGACCATGGATGCGCTGACTGCAGCCCTCAAAGTCGCGGCCTCCGGCCTTGGCGCCCAGTCGGAGCGCCTGCGCGTGGTCTCGGAAAACCTCGCCAACGCCCAGTCGACCGGCAACACGCCCGGCGCCGATCCCTATCGTCGCAAGACGATCACCTTCCAGTCCGAGGTCGACCGCGCAAGCGGCGGCTCGCTGGTGGAAGTGAGCGCGATCTCCCGCGATCCATCGGACTTCCCGATCGAATTCCAGCCCGGCAACGAAGCCGCCGACGACAAGGGGTACGTCAAGATGCCCAACGTCAACACGTTGGTCGAAATGGCCGACATGAGCGAGGCGAACCGCTCCTATGAAGCCAACCTGCAGGTGATCAAGCAGGCTCGCGATCTGATTTCCATGACCATCGACCTGATGAGGAACCAGTAATGATCGGCGGTATCGGGGCAATACAATTCAAGACGGCGGTAGACGGAGCGGAATCTGCGTCTCCAAGCCTGCTGCCAGGCGGCGTCGGAACGCAGGCCAGCGAAAGCGTCGGCAGCACCTTCGCCGAAGTCCTCGGCCAGGCGGCGACAAAGACCGTCAACACGCTGCAGGGCGCCGAGCAGATGTCGATACAGGCGCTCAAGGGCGATGCCGACACGCGCCAGGTCGTCGACGCGGTGCTGAGCGCCCAACAGGCGCTGCAGACCACCATCGCCATCCGCGACAAGGTCGTCTCGGCCTATCTCGAAATCAGCCGCATGAGTATCTAGGACCGCGTCATGAAAGCCCTTGCCATCGCCGCTACCGGCATGAACGCCCAGCAGACCAACCTGGAAGTCATCGCCAACAACATCGCCAACATCAACACCACCGGCTACAAGCGCGCCCGGGCCGAGTTCTCCGACCTGCTCTACCAGGTCGACCGCACGCAGGGTGTGCCCAACCGTTCCAACACCTCGCTGGTGCCGGAAGGCGTCTCGATCGGCCTCGGCGTCAAGACGACGGCGGTGCGCAACGTCCACACGCAGGGCGAACTGGCCAGCACCGGCAACAGCTTCGACCTGGCTTTGACCGGCCGAGGTTGGTTCCAGATCCAGGGCGCCGACGGCGGCACGCTCTACTCGCGCGCTGGCGCCTTCAACACCAACGCCACCGGGCAATTGGTCACAGTCGACGGCGCCGAGGTCATTCCGGCCATCACCGTGCCGACCGACGCTGTCGAGGTGATCGTCAACAAGACCGGCCAGGTCTTCGCCCGCCTCGATGGCCAGACCGACCTGCAACTGCTCGGCCAGCTTCAGATCGTCAACTTCGCCAATGAGGCGGGGCTGGCGCCGCTCGGCGACAATCTGTTCCAGGAAACGGCCGCCTCTGGTCCTGCCAATGTCGGCGTTCCGGGGGATCCCGGCTTCGCCACCATCCAGCAGGGTTATCTCGAATCCTCCAACGTCGATCCGGTCAAGGAAATCACCGAACTGATCTCCGCCCAGCGCGCCTACGAAATGAATTCCAAGGTCATCCAAGCCGCCGACGACATGGCCTCGGTGGTTTCGAAGAACATCAGGTAACGGATGATGGCCGGGCCGATCTCCTCCGCACTCCGCCGCGCCGCGCTGGCCACCGTCCTGGTGGCCACCGGCTTGCCGGCATTCGCGCAGGACACGACCGGCCAGTCGGCAAACCAGATCGCCGCCGGCCAGGCCGTCGGCGAGGCCGTGCTGATCCCCAACCGGGTCATCTATCCTGGCGAGACCATCGAGTTCGCCTCGCTCAAGCAGGTGACGCTGATCCCCGGCAAGCACAAGCCGGACGGCATGGTGACGCGCTCCGAGGAACTCCAGGGCAAGGTCGCCAAACGCACGCTTCTGCCCGGCCGCTACATCCCGGTCAGCGCCATCCGCGACGCCTGGCTGGTCGAGCAGGGCGCTTCCGTGCAGGTCTATTTCACCGCCGGCGCGCTCACCATTTCGGCGGCCGGCGTCACGCTGCAGCCAGGGGCCGCGGGCGACCAGATCAAGATCCGCAACACCGACAGCGGCAAGATCATCTTGGGCACGGTGATGGCCGACGGCACCATCAAGGTCGGCGCTTCGTGATGCGCGCCTTTGTCCTTCTGCTGAGCGCCGCCATCGGCCTTCAGCCGGCAATGGCGGATGGGCTGACGCCCAAGGCCAAGCGCGAGCTCGCGCAGAAGAACGGCGGCGTCTACGACGATCCGGAATATGATCCGGCGACCACCCAGCGCATGTTCCGGGTCTCGACCGGTCCAAGCACGCTGCCGCCCGGCCAGGTCGCCGCGCGCATCAAGGACATCGCCCAGCTGCAGAGCGCGCGCGACAACCAGCTCGTCGGCTACGGCCTGGTCATCGGCCTTGCCGGAACCGGCGACAGCCTGCGCAACTCGCCCTTCACCGAACAGTCGATTCGCGCCATGCTGGAAAACCTCGGCATCGCCACCGAAGGTGGCAGCGCGCGCGCCAAGAACGTCGCCGCCGTCATCGTCACCGCCAACATGCCGCCCTTTGTCCAGTCGGGCGCCCGCATCGACATCGACGTCTCCTCGATGGGCGACGCCACCTCGCTTGCCGGCGGCACGCTGGTGATGACGCCGCTGAAGGCGGCCGATGGCGAAATCTATGCCGTCGGTCAAGGCTCGGTGATCGTCGGCGGCTTCGTCGCACAGGGCCAGGCCGAGCAGTTGACCCAAGGCGTGCCGACTGCCGGCCGCGTGCCCAACGGCGCCATCGTCGAGCGCTCGGTGCCGGCCGAATTCGACGATCAAGGCGTATTGACGCTGCAATTGCGCAATCCCGATTTCTCCACCGCCATCCGCATCGCCGACGCCATCAACGACTATACCTCGCAGCGCTTCGGCATGCGCGTCGCCGCCGAGCGCGATGCCCGCACCGTGCAGATCAGGCGGCCGAAGAACGTCTCGGCCGCGCGTTTCTATGCCGAGATCGAGAACCTCGTCGTCGAGTCGGACGCTCCTGCCCGCGTCGTCATCGACGAGCGCACCGGCACCATCGTCATCGGCAACAATGTCAGGATCTCGCGCGTGGCCATCAGCCATGGCACGCTCACCGTGCGCATCACCGAGGCACCGCGAGTCGTGCAGCCGGAACCGTTCTCCAAGGGCGAGACCGCGGTCGAACCGTCCACCGCCATCGACGCGACCCGGCCCAACGCCCGCGTCGCCGTGCTCGACGGCCCCGATCTCGAAACGCTTGTCTCCGGCCTCAATCGCCTCGGCGTGAAGCCCGACGGCATCATCGCCATCTTGCAAGGCATCAAATCGGCCGGCGCCTTGCAGGCCGACCTGGTTCTCCAATAGGCATGCCGATGATCGCGCTTTTCTCCCCGAAGACACGCCGCCCTCTCACAGTGATCGCCGCCGCGGCAGCCGCCGCGCTGCTTGGCGGCGCTTCCGTCGGCGCGGAGGAAATTCGCCAGGTCCTGCCCGGCGGACAGGCGCCGGCCCAGCCGGCCGAACTCACGCGCGAGAAGGAGCCGGCGCAGCCGGCCGCGCTCGCGGCCGGGAAAGCGCCTGACGAAAGCGAAGTCCAGCGCTTCTGCTCCAACATCGCGGACGCAGCGCGCGACCGCCGCTACGCTCTTCAGGCCGAGGAATTGAAGCAACTGCAGGCCGGTATCGACGAGCGCGTGAAAGCGCTGGAGGCGAAGCGGGCCGAATACGAGGAATGGCTGAAGCGCCGCGAAGTGTTCCTGGCGCGCGCCGAGGACGGTGTCGTCAAGATCTATGCAGGCATGAAGCCCGATGCCGCCGCCGAACGTCTGGCGATGGTCAATGCCGAACTCGCGGCCGCCATCCTGATGAAGCTCGATTCGCGCAAGGCCGGCGTCATCCTGAACGAAATGGACCAGAAGGCGGCGGCGACGCTCACCGGCATCATGGCCAGCGCGGCGCGAAGGGTTGATCCGTCATGAAGTTGAAATTCTCTGTTCTCGTCGCGGTTGCGGCGCTGTCCGGCTGCGGCACCAATTTCAAGGAGATCGGCCGGGAGCCCGCGCTGTCGCCGGTCGGTTCCGGCATCGGTGAAGGCGGTTCCGGACCCTATAGCTATCCCGAGCCGCCTGCCTCGCGGCCGAAGAAATTCTCGCTGTGGGACGACCGCCAGAGCCGGCTCTTTACCGATCCGCGCGCGCTGCGCGCCGGCGATATCCTGACCGTCAACATCAAGCTCAACGACAGGGCCAATTTCAAGAACCAGAACGACCGCAGCCGCACCGCCGCGCGCAAGCTCGGCTACGACATCAATCTCGGCTGGGAGAAGGCGAGCACAAGCGGCAAGGGCGATGCCGGCTTGAGCTCCAGCACCGAAACCAACGCCGACGGCGAAATCAAACGCTCGGAAGACCTCGCCCTCAACGTCGCCGCCGTCGTCACCGAGGTGCTGCCCAACGGCAATCTGATGATCAGGG
Organism: Mesorhizobium sp. BH1-1-5; assembly: GCF_020165615.1. NCBI lineage: Bacteria > Pseudomonadati > Pseudomonadota > Alphaproteobacteria > Hyphomicrobiales > Phyllobacteriaceae > Mesorhizobium > Mesorhizobium sp. BH1-1-5. The sequence continues at coordinate 163,569 of NZ_JAIUIM010000008.1, read as the reverse complement.
GCTCGCAGGAGGTCCGCGTCAACTACGAGCTTCGGGTGCTGACCATTGCCGGCATGGTTCGTCCGTCCGACATCGGCGCGGAGAACACCATACCCTATGAGCGCATCGCCGAGGCGCGCATTTCCTATGGCGGCCGCGGCCGTGTGAGCGAGGTCCAGCAGCCGGCCTATGGCCAGCAGGTCCTCGACCAGGTTCTTCCCTTCTAGGACTGGGAGCGGCTGCCGTGGCGAATGTCGAACAGGTCCAGCCCAAGAAGGGACCTTCCCTGGTGATCCAGCTCGCCATGCTGCTGGCGATGACGGGCGCGGCTATCGGCATGGGCTGGTTTTCCGGCGGCTATCTCAAGCAAGGCGAAACGCCGAAGCCGGTTCCCGCGGCGCCGGAAAACGCCGGCACAGCGGAAAAACCCGCCGAAGGCGGCAAGGCGACAGCCGGGCCGACGCTGGTTCAGCTGGCGCCGATCACCACCAATCTCGCCTCGCCGTCGGACGTCTGGATCCGGCTGGAGGCGTCGCTGCTCTATGACGCCCCGCAGCCGGCGGAAATGACCGAGCAGGTCCACCAGGATCTGCTCGCCTTCGTGCGCACGCTCAAGCTGCACCAGATCGAAGGCGCCAGCGGCTACCAGCATCTCAAGGCCGATCTCGAAGAGCGCGCGGCGCTGCGCAGCGGCGGTCACGCCAAACAGGTTCTCGTCAGGACGATGCTGCTCGAATGAGAAAGTTCCTCATAGCCACGGCGCTCATCGTCGTCACCACTTCCGTCGCCGCGGCCCAGCAGCTCGATCTTGGCGGCATCGGTAAGGCCGACGGCACGACGGTCGGCTATCTGATCCAGATGTTCGGCCTGCTTACAGTGCTTTCGGTGGCGCCCGGCCTTTTGATCATGGTGACGAGCTTCACTCGCTTCGTCATCGCCTTCTCGATCCTGCGTGCCGGCATCGGCCTGCAATCGACACCGGCCAACCTGATCCTGATCTCGCTGTCGCTGTTCATGACCTTCTATGTCATGGCGCCGACCTTCGACCAGGCCTGGAACACCGGCGTGAAGCCGCTGATGGACAACCAGATTACCCAGGGCGAGGCGTTCGAGAAGATCTCCGGCCCGTTCCGCGACTTCATGCTGCACAATGTGCGCGACAAGGATTTCGACCTCTTCGCCGACCTCGCCCGCGAACGCGGCCAGACCGTTTCGCGCGAGACCGTCGACCTGCGCATCCTGGTGCCGGCCTTCATGATCTCCGAGATCCGGCGCGGCTTCGAGATCGGCTTCCTCATCGTCCTGCCCTTCCTGGTCATCGACCTCATCGTCGCCACCGTCACCATGGCCATGGGCATGATGATGCTGCCGCCGACGGTGGTGTCGCTGCCGTTCAAGATCCTGTTCTTCGTGCTGATCGACGGCTGGAACCTTTTGGTCGGCAGCCTGGTGCGGTCCTTCACCTGACGACGCCGGGGCGAGTGCTGGAAACGCACTCCCGTTCCATTCGAATTTTACGCAATATATTTTCGATTAACCGTCCGATTTAGGTCTTTGGTAGGGACTTCCCGCCATAGTCGCTCGCAGATGGCGGGTGACCCAGCTGAGCGGTCATTGGCATGATGCCGCACCGTCATACCGGACATGCCGGTATGTCAAAAAAATCCGTGTAAAAATAGGGTACGAGTACCATGGCCAGTATCATGACCAACGCCTCGGCGTTGACCGCTCTGCAGAGCTTGAACGCCACCCAGAAGAACCTCGACACCACCCAGGCCCGCATCTCGACGGGTTATCGCGTTTCCCAGGCTTCGGACAACGCCGCTTACTGGTCGATCGCCACCACGATGCGCTCCGACAACCAGGCTATGTCCACCGTTTCGGACGCTCTCGGCCTCGGCGCCTCGAAGGTCGACACCGCCTACACCGGCATGGACAGCGCGATCACGACCATCAACCAGATCCAGCAGAAGCTGACCGCTTCCTACGGCCAGACCGATGCTTCGAAGGAAAAGACCCAGGTCGAAATCGCCGCTCTTCAGAAGCAGTTGAAGGCCTACGCCGACGGCGCCACCTTCTCCGGCACTAACATGCTCTCGGTCAACAGCGGCACCACCGCCACGACCGCAGCCGACGTCAAGATCGTTTCGGCCTTCAACCGCAGCGCCACCGGCGCGGTTTCGATCTCGACGATCGACGTCAACGTCGAAAGCATCAAGCTCTACGAAGCCGGCACGGCCACGGGCGTGTCGAAGGGCATCCTCGACGCCGACCGCCTCGGCACCGACGGCAGCGTCGCGGCGGCCGCCTCGAACCCGACCCTGGGTAACGCTGCGGCGGCCACCGACACCTATTCGGTCGCCAGCCTGAAGATCTTCTCTGGCACCACCGCCGCCAGCGACACTCAGATCCAGGCGATGATGAACGTCGTCGATGCCGCGCTCAAGTCCATGACGAACGCCGCGACCAAGCTCGGCGCCGCCAAGAGCTCGATCGACCTGCAGAAGACCTTCACCTCGAGCCTGATGGACTCCATCGATCGCGGCGTCGGCCAGCTCGTCGATGCCGACATGAACAAGGAATCGACCCGCCTCCAGGCGCTGCAGGTTCAGCAGCAGCTCGGCGTCCAGGCGCTGTCGATCGCCAACGGCTCGTCGCAGTCGATCCTGTCGCTCTTCCGCGGCTGATCGCTCTAAAAACAGCTACATCAGACAATCGGGGCGCGCCAAAAGCGCGCCCCGATTTGCGTTGAACAGTTCCCTCTTTCACGCAAGCGGGGACGGCCCATCTCTTTGCTTTGAAGCGAACTCCACATCGAAAATCGTTTTCAAACTTTTCTTGGAATTGCTCTTGCTTAAGGCTCGCGCAACCCTCGTTCCTTAACCTCTCGAAAGCCTACTTTTAACAGGCCATTAACCATATCGAGCTAGGTATGGTTAACCAATGACTTAGGTTGTCGAATCGGCCCGACCGGCACGATCGCAACCGATGGGCAGGCCGATCCTGGCCTGTGTGGCATGCCGGCTTTGAGAAGGAGCGAGTTTCTTGGCGAGCATCATGACGAACGCTGCGGCGTTGACTGCACTTCAAAGCCTCAACGCCACCAACAAATCGCTCGAGCAGACGCAGGCCCGGATCTCGACCGGCTACCGGGTCTCCGAGGCCGCCGACAACGCAGCATACTGGTCGATCGCCACCACCATGCGCTCCGACAATTCGGCCCTGTCGACGGTGCAGGACGCGCTCGGCCTTGGCGCCTCGAAGGTCGACACTGCCTACACCGGCATAAACAATGTGCTGACCACCGTCGGCCAGCTCAAGACCAAGCTGCTTTCGATGGTTGGCCAGACGGATGCCAGCAAGGCGAAAACGCAGACGGAAATCACCACGCTGCAGGCGCAGATGAAGTCCTTCGCCGATGCCGCCACCTTCTCCGGCTCGAATTTTCTTTCGGTGATCTCCAAGCAGGTCACCAATCCCAATGACGGCGTCCAGTCCGACGCCAAGATCGTCGCCTCGTTCAACCGCTCTTCCTCAGGTGCCATCTCGCTCGGAACGATCGACGTCGATGTCGAAAGCACCAAGCTGTTCGATTCCGGCCTCTCCACCGCCGTCAAGAACCAGGGCATCCTCGATCGGAAGACTTCGATCTATTCCACCGCCGCCGACCAGTCGGCATATGATGCCGCCTACGCCGCCTCGATCGCCATCGGCAAAACCGACATCGCCGCCAACGCCGATGGCCAGGCCGCTGTGACGGGCACGCCCGTCAAGATCGACAACGTCTCCGCCTTCAACCTCGATATCACGGCGCCGGGCGTGACCGACGACATCATCACGCAGATGGTCACCAAGATCGACAACGTCATGAGCCAGCTGACGGACTCCGCCACCGTGCTTGGCGCTGCCAAGAGCTCGATCGACCTGCAGAAGACCTTCACGCAGAGCCTGATGGACTCCATCGACCGCGGCGTCGGCCAGCTCGTCGATGCCGACATGAACAAGGAATCGACCCGCCTGCAGGCGCTCCAGGTCCAGCAGCAGCTCGGCATCCAGTCCCTGTCGATCGCCAACAGCTCCTCGCAGTCGATCCTGCAGCTGTTCAAGAACGGCTAAGCCGCCCGATCGCCTCGACGAACGAAAAAGGCCGCGCCTGAGGCGCGGCCTTTTTCGTTACTCGGATGGCGGCCGCCTGTCCGGCGCTTTGCCGGACCTTCGGCGGCACGCCCTATCATCCTCGCACAAGCTTCGCAGTCTAGTCTTCCGGCGGACAGTCATGCTGGGAGCGGTTGAATCGTGCCTGAACAGATCCAGAGCATCATCGCGAATTTGAAGAGCTTCGGCGTGCGACGTCTGGCGCTGATGGGCGGTATCGCGGCCCTGGTCATGGCCGTCATCGGCATCGCTTCCGTCTATCTCAACCGTCCAGCTTACGAGACGCTCTATGTCGGCCTCGAGCGTTCCGACGTCAATCAGATCGGCCTGGTGCTGGCCGATGCCGGCATCGGCTTCGATGTCGGCTCCGACGGAACCTCCGTGCTGGTGCCGGCCGGCACCACCGCGCAGGCGCGCATGCTGCTTGCCGAGAAAGGCCTGCCGACCAGCGCCAATGCCGGCTACGAGCTGTTCGACAATGTCGGCTCGCTCGGCCTCACCTCCTTCATGCAGCAGATCACGCGCGTGCGCGCGCTGGAAGGCGAGATCGCGCGCACCATCCAGTCGATTTCCGGCGTCAAGGCGGCGCGCGTCCACATCGTCATGTCCGAGCGCGCCAATTTCCGCCGCGACGAGCAGCAGCCTTCCGCATCGGTGGTCATCCGCTATGCCGGCAACGATGCGGAGAAGAGCGCCATGTCGATCCGCCACCTCGTCGCCGCGGCCGTTCCAGGCCTCTCGGCGGACAAGGTCACCGTGCTCGACTCAAACGGCAACCTTTTGGCCGCCGGCGACGACCCGTCCAACACGAGTGCGGCTCGCACGCTCGGCGTCGAGCAGACGGTCGAGGCGCAGATCGGCGACAACATCCGCCGCGCCCTCACGCCCTATCTCGGTCCCGACAATTTCCGCGCCAGCGTCAAGGCCGACGTCAACACCGACACCCGCCAGACCGAGGAGACGATCTTCGATCCGAACTCGCGCGTCGAGCGTTCGGTGCAGTCGGTGAAGACCAACGAGGCCAGCAACCAGAAGCAGGCCTCGACCCCGACAAGCGTCGAGCAGAACCTGCCCGAGACGCAGACCACCAGCACCGAGGGGCCGCAATCCACCTCGCAGAACGACCGCAAGGAAGAGATCACCAACTACGAGATCAACTCCAAGAAGATCGCCACCGTCTCCAACGGCTACACGGTCAACAAGATGTCGATCGCGGTCGTCGTCAACCAGGATCGGCTGAAGACCATCCTCGGCAAGGACGCCACGCCCGAGCAGATCGCCAAGCGCGTCGCCGATATCCAGAAGATGGTGGCCTCGGCGACCGGCTTCGACGACAAGCGCGGCGATATCATCGACGTGTCGGCCGTCGAGTTCATCAACGGCCTCGACGGCGAGCCGATCGACCAGCCTGGCATCCTCGCATCGATCGGCACCTATACCGGCACGCTGATCAATGCCGGCGCCTTCATCGTCGTCGTCTTCCTGGTTGCCTTCTTCGGCTTGAAGCCGATGGCCGCCGCGCTGACGGCGTCGGCGAAGCCCGCGGCCATTGCCGGCCCGAGCTTCGACGACGTCCAGCGCTCCTTGCCGACGCCCGATGCGCCCGTCGCCGCGATCACCGCCGACACCCTGCCCGGCGCGCGCGCCGGCGCAACCCCGCTCGACGACCTGCGCCAGAAAATCCGGCCGGCGCCGCAGGAGCGGCTGGCCCGCATGGTCGACCTCAACGAGGAGCGCACCGCGCAGATCCTGCGCAAATGGGCGGCCGCCCCGGAAGCCGTGGGTTAGGCCATGGCCTCGGCGCTCTTCGATCTCCTGCCCGATTTCGGTTCGCGAACCCCGCGTGCCAGCCAGCCGCCGTCCGCACGCGCCGCCGAGCATATACCTGTGGCGCCAGCGCCGCAGGCCGATATCGGCGCGCTGATCGCCGAGGCGGTGGCCGACGCGGAAGCCGCGCTCGAGGCGCGCCTTGCGCTTTCCCATCAGGCGGCGCTCGACGCCGAGCGCCAGGCCAATGACGATGCGGCGAAAGCTTTCCTTGAAAGCTTCGGCGGCGATCTCGGCGCTGCTGTCGCCACGCGGATCGAGGCCATGGAGCAGCGCGTTGCCGCGCTTGCCGGCGCGACCGTCGCCCGCATCGTCGGCGGCCTTCTCAGCGACGACCTGCAGCAACGTTCGCTGCAGGCCCTTTCGCGCACCATCGGCGCCGCGGTCGCCGACAGCGAGGCCGTGCGTATCGGTGTCCGGGGGCCGCTCTCGCTGTTCGAGCCGCTGCAGGCGGCACTCGGATCCCGCGTCGCCAATCTCGACTTCACCGAGGCGCCGGGCTTCGACCTGACCGTCACCATTGACGAAACGGTGTTCGAAACGCGTATCGCCGAGTGGTCGGCGTCCTTGTCGGAGGTCTTGTCATGAGCGCCGTCGACCATGCCGACCCCCGGCACGAGATCATCATCGTCAAGCGCAATCACGACGGTCACGACGACGGTCACCATGGTGGTGTGTGGAAGATCGCCTTCGCCGACTTCATGACGGCGATGATGTGCTTCTTCCTCGTCATGTGGCTGATCAACGCCGCCAACGAGCAGACCAAGGCAGCCGTCGCCAGCTATTTCAATCCGGTCGAGCTGATCGACCGCAACTCCAGCCGCAAGGGTCTGGAAGACCTTGGTGACGGCCCGAGCAAGGTCGGGCTGACCGCGGACAACCCGCAGCAGGGCGCGACCAAGGCCGGCGATAACGGCAAGGGCGGCGCCGGTTCCTCCGAACGCCGGCAGACCAAGGATGGGGCGCAGGATGCCCAGCTCTCCGACGAAAAGCTGTTTGCCGATCCTTATGCCGTGCTGGCGGAGATCGCCGCCGATACGGGAGTGATGCAGAACGTCAGCGCCAAGGGCGAAGGTGGCGCCCAGACGTCCGGTCCTGCGACAGGCGCCTCCGGCGGCGAATCCTACCGCGATCCGTTCGCGCCGGATTTCTGGTCGCAGCAGGTGGCGGCGCCCGATGCCGAGGCAACCGCCGAGCGCGCCAAAATCGACGGCGATCCGGTCAAGCCCGGCGACAAGGTCGCCACGGTGGCCGTGCCGAAGGTGAAGGCCGTTCCGGCTGCACCTCCGCTCACGGCCGCGCCGCTCGAGCCGCTGGCAACTCAGGAAAAGACCGACGCCAAGAACGGCCAAAAAGCCGCGCAGGGCGAGTCCGAGAAGCCATCGAGTGAAGCCAGCAAGACCGAGAAGGCACAGGGCGGGAAAGCCGAAACCGACAAGCGCGAGGCCGCAGCCGGCGACGCTAAAGCTGAGGCGGCGAAGGCGGAAAAGACCGAACAAGAGCAAGCCGCAGACAAGGCTGACAAGGCGCCGAGCAAAGCCGCTCTTCAGGAAGCGGCGGACATCAAGAAGGAACTCGCCAAGGCATTCCTTCCGGGCGAGAAGCTCGCCGACGGCGTCTCGGTCGAGGCCACCGACAAGGGTGTCGTGATTTCGATCACCGACCAGCTCGATTTCGGCATGTTCGAGATCGGCTCGGCCATGCCGCGCCGCGAGCTTGTGCTGGCGATGGAAAAGATCGGCCACATCATCAACGAGAAGAAGGGCACCATCACCATCAGCGGCCACACCGATGCGCGGCCGTTCCGAAGCGACACTTACGACAACTGGCGGCTGTCCACCGCGCGCGCCCATTCGGCCTACTACATGCTGGTGCGCGGCGGCGTCGACGAAAGCCGCATCACCGAGGTCGCGGGCTTCGCCGACCGGCAGCCCAAGATCGCCGCCGATCCGATGGCTGCCGCGAACCGGCGCATCGAAATCCTGATGGCTGCTGGCGGATGAAGGGCAGAACCGTCATCGGCGGCGCGATAGCGCTGCTATTGCTTGCCGCGGCGCCGACATCGTCGGCCTTCGCACAAGACGCCCTGCAGCCCTATCAGCTGGTGCGTTCGCTGCAGCTGATCCAGGATCGCATTGCCGGCGGCGATCATGCCGCGCTGCCGATGCAGGCAAAGCTGCTCGAAATGATCGACGCCCGGATGCGCGACGCGAATGCCGAGGATTTCAAGGAACCGAAGAACTTCCGCGCTCTGCTCGTCTATGGCATGAGCGGCGGCAATCCGGTGACGGTCGCGGCGGCGGCCTCGCGCGCGATAACCGACCCGCAAAGCCTGGCCATCGCCAAAGGCGTCGTCGCCTATCTGAGCGGGCGGCCGGCCGAGGCGATCGACATGCTGAAGCCGATCGATCCGATGAGCGTGCCCGCCGACCTCGGCGCCTTCCTGGCGTTGGTCAAGGGCTCGCTGCTCGCGACCGATGACCCGGCGGCAGCGCTCACGCTGCTCGACGAGGCGCGCCTGCTCAGCCCCGGCACGCTGGTCGAGGAGGCTGCGCTTCGCCGCTCCGTGGGCATCGCGGCCGCGCAGGGCGACGCCGCCCGTTTCGCGCTGGCTTCGACCCAATATGTCGCGTCCTACCTCTATTCGCCCTACGCGAGCCAGTTCGCCGATGCCTTCGTTTCCGGCGTCATCACGCTGCACATGGCGATCAGCCAGGACAAGATCGCCGACATCACCTCGATAATGGATCCCGAGCGCGAGAAAGTGATCTACCTGCGCATCGCGCGCCATGCCGCGATCGACGGCATGACCGAGCTCTCGGCTTTCGCCTCGGCCAAGGCGGAGCTCGGCCGCAACGGCAACGGCAACCAGGACGACCCGCGCACCCAGCTGTATTCGAGCCTTTCCACCATGACATCGGCCAGTGTCGACGAGGTGCGCGCCAAGCTCGGCAAGATTGATCGCGGCAAGCTTTCGCGAAGCGACCGTGAACTGCTTGACGCTGCGCGGGCTGTCGCCGGCGAGGTGGTGGCGCCGGTGAAAGCGGCCGCCAAAGCCGACGCTGCACCGACAACCGTCGCAAAAGATGACGAGGCGAAATCCGTGGCCGAGGCCTCGGCCGATCCGGCCAATGCGGACCTGCCTCCGGTGGAAGGAGCAATGCCCGACCAGCCGACGGTTGCGGCACGCGATCCAGCGGTCGCGACAAGCGATCCGGCGGTCGCCGCGAGCGATCCGGCGAAGGACGCGCCGACCGCGGTTTCGCCGCCCCCTGCTCCACAGCCGGCGCAGACATCGGCTGAAACGCCGGCGGCCGCTCCGGCGCCGACTGACGCCGCGCCGGTGGTGCAGGCATCCGCGCCGGCCGCCTCGAATACGCAAGACCCGATCGACGCGGCGGTGACCAGCACGCGGCGTCAGCTCGACCAGATCGACCAACTCCTCGGAGCAGCCCCGAAATGACCAGCGTCAGCCAGACCCTGCCGGGCTTAGCTTCGTCCCAATCCCAGCCCCGGCAACATGCCGCCGGCAGCAAGGATGGAGATCAGAATTTCGGCGAAATGGTGCATGGGTCCGAGAAGCCCGAACGGCCGCAGGACAAGCACGCGACCGGACCGGTAGTGCCGAACGCGCATTCTGCAAGGCGCTCGCCGGTCAACAACGGCAACCGGGAGCCGGACCAGGATTCGCAGGGGAAAACCGGCACGCAGAAAGCAGCGACGGGAAAGTCCGCCAAGACCAGCGCCCAGACCGATCAGGCGAAGCCGAAGGCGGACAAGGATTCCACCGCGCAAGCCGACGATTCCGCACCGCTGCAGGATCGCCTGCCGTTGCTGATGGCGCTGAGCGACATGAAGCATTTCGCGCAGTCGTCGGGCGCGAGCGGCACAGGTTCCGCCGAAGGCGAAGATGGCGCCGGCGAGCACGGATCACTGGAATTGCCGCTGCGCGCGGGCAAGCGCACGGCGGTCGACAGTTCCGTCGAGCCGCGATCGCGATCCGCCCGTTCGACGGCGGCTGAAGATCACGGGCCCGACTTCGGGCAGAAGCCGGTAAAGGCGGACGCAGCTCTCGACATGCCGGGCCGCAGCGATATCAAGATCTTGCCGACGCAAGGGAATGAGCCGCAGGCCGACAGCCTGGCGCCTCCGCAAGGCTGGCGGCCGGCTTCCGCCTCCAAGACCTCGCAACAATCGCAGTCGACCACGCAGCAGACACCGGCCAAGCCGTCTTCTTCAGCCGCACGGATGGACGTCGTCAGCCAGCAGAGCTTCCCGGCGCCGGCACAAAACCCGATCGGCCAGACCGCGTCGGCACTGGTTGAAGCGCTTGCCTCCGACAAGGGCGCCCAGCAGGCCTTCGCAAGCGCCTCGTCAGGCTCGCAGACGACCAATTCTGTTGCCGTTCCGACACATGTGCTGAAGATCGAGCTCCACCCTTCGGAGCTCGGATCGGTTACCGCCAGCCTACGGCTCTCGGGGGAGCAACTTTCGATTGAGATGAAGCCCGCGACACACGAGGCATACCGCCGTCTCACTGCCGACAGCGACGCCATCGTCAAGTCCATGCGCAGTCTCGGCTTCGACGTCGACAAGGTTACGATCCTGCAACCTTCGATAGCAGTGCATGCGGCCAGCCGCAGCGACGCAACCAGCGCCATGCCGATGTCGACAGGCCGCGACCAGCCTTCGTTCCAGCCCGGGAACTCGGGCGGCAACGGCTCGGGCGGCGACCGGCAACCGGGAAGGAACGATGGCAATGGCGCACAGGAATTCGGTCGTGCCGCTCCGCCTCATCGCGAGGGTGCTGGCGACGATATGTATATCTAGTTTCGCCGCCGGCACAGCCAGCGCCGCCGCCAATCCCTGCGAGCCGGAGATCCTGCGCGCCGCCGATCGCTACGGCGTGCCGGCCGGCATCCTCTACGCCGTCGGCCTGACCGAGACCGGAAAGAAAGGCAGCCTTCAGCCTAATGCCTTGAATATAGAGGGAAAAGCTGTCTTTCCGCGCAGCCGCGGCGAAGCGCTCGCGACATTCGAGAATGCCCGCCGCGAGGGCAAGACATTGATCGATCTCGGCTGCATGCAGATCAACCAACACTATCACGGCGATCACTTCCGCAGCGTCGACGACATGCTCGATCCGCATCAGAATGTCGACTACGCGGCGCGCTTCCTGGCGAGCCTGCATGCCAGGCACATGACCTGGTCGATGGCCGTCGCCCGCTATCATGCCGGCCCCGACAACGATCCCGCGCAGAAGGTCTATGTCTGCCGCGTCATCGCCAACATGGTCGCCACCGGCTTCGGCAAATGGACGCCGAATGCCAGCGCTTTCTGCAACCAATAGTTGCTTGTTCTTTAACCCCGATCAGCCTTCGCCAGCCTATCGGCCGGCACCAATATTCATCGGCCAAAAGTGGGGGCAAATACACCTGCGCGACCGCTTTTATTACGGCTCTCAAAAAAACTCCCAAGAAAATAGTTACAAGAAATGATGGTTTTTCAGGATTCACCGCGCCGGCTACCCCTTTCCGCACGGGGCAGATGAACTGATTCGGGGGCGGGTCGATGATCGTGATCGTTGATGAGCGAGAGCTCGTAACAGCGGGCTACTCTTCACTTTTCGATCGCGAGGGAGTGGCCACGGCCGGCTTCGCGCCGGGCGAATTCGGCGAGTGGGTGAGTTCCGCCGCCGACACCGATCTCAGATGCGTCCGGGCATTTCTCATCGGCGACTGCCGCGATGGCGCGATATCGCCGCGCCAGATCCGCGACCGCACCGGCGCACCGGTGATCGCGCTCAGCGAACACCACTCGCTCGAACATACGTTGCGACTGTTCGAAAGCGGCGTCGACGACGTCGTCCGCAAGCCTGTCCATATCCGCGAGATCCTCGCTCGTATCACCGCCATCCGCCGTCGCGGTTCCGAAGAAGCCGCCTATACCGAAGTCGGGTCGATGCGCATCTTCATGGATGGCCGCGACCCGGAGATCGACGGCGAGCCGCTGCCGCTGCCGCGGCGCGAGCGGCGCATCCTGGAATACCTGGCCAGCAACCGCGGCCGGCGCGTGACCAAGACGCAGGTCTTCAACGCCATCTACGGCATCTTCGACGAGGAGGTCGAGGAGAACGTGGTGGAGAGCCACATCTCGAAGCTGCGTAAGAAGCTGCGCGAGAAGCTCGGCCGCGACCCAATCGATTCCAAGAGGTTTCTCGGCTACCGGCTGATATTTTGATGGCCGCCCAAGGCACATCCCGCGCCAGCCTCGCGCAAGACACGAGGCATAGTTTCATGGCCTCCTACCCAGGCACTGCGGAGATCCATCGATGAGCCTCTACGGAATGATGCGGACCGGCGTTTCCGGTATGAACGCGCAGGCCAACCGCCTTTCCGCGGTGGCCGACAACATCGCCAACTCGGACACCACCGGCTACAAGCGCTCTTCGGCCGAGTTCTCGACACTGATCATGCCCGGCACCGGGGGCGCCTATAATTCGGGCGGGGTGACCACCACGATCCGCTCGGCCGTCAGCACGCAAGGCGTCATGACCTACACCACCTCGGTGTCCGACCTTGCCGTCAACGGCGATGGCTTCTTCGTCGTCCAGGATGCCAGCGGCACGCCCTATATGACCCGCGCCGGTTCCTTCGTTCCGGATGCGCAAGGCCGATTGGTCAATGCCGCGGGTTACCAGCTCATGGCCTACAGCTACGCCAATGGCGAACCGGCCGCGACGGCCAACGGCTTCGAAGGCCTCGTGCCGGTGCAGATCTCCGACCAGGAGATGACGGCGACGCCGAGCACCGAGGGTCTCTTCTCCGGCAACCTGCCGGCGGGCGCGACGCCACCCTCCGGCCCGCTGCCGTCCACCAACGGCGCGACCGCCGAATACACATCGAAGACCTCGCTGGTTGCCTATGATAATCTCGGCAACAGGAAGCTGCTCGACGTCTATTTCACCAACACCGGCGCCGGCACCTGGCAGGTCTCGGTCTTCGATCAGTCGAAGGCGACGCCCGGCACCTCCTTCCCCTACACCGGCGGCGCATTGGCATCGCAGAACCTTACCTTCGACACCACCACGGGCAAGATCACCGGCACCGACAATATATCCTTCACCGTGCCGGGCGGCTCGACGCTGAACCTCGATCTCTCCAAGGTCACCCAGCTCGGCACCGGCTTCACCGTCGCCGACGCCAAGGTCAACGGCAACGCGCCGAGCTCCATCCAGAAGGTGCAGATCGGCCAGGATGGCGTCATCTACGCGCAGTTCGAGGACGGCTCGACCAAGGCGCTGTACAAGATCCCGCTGGCCGATGTTCAGAGCCCCGACAACCTCACCGCCATGCCCGGCAACGTCTATGTGCAGAGCACCGACTCCGGCGCCGTCCACATCGGCTTTGCCAATGAGGGCAAGCTCGGCTCCATCGTCTCCGGGGCGCTTGAAAACTCCAACGTCGATATCGCCGAGGAGCTGACCAACATGATCGCGGCGCAGCGCAGCTACACCGCCAATTCCAAGGTCTTCCAGACCGGTTCGGACCTGATGGACGTCCTCGTCAACCTGAAGAGATAAACGACGGGCGCCGCCCGTGAAAGATCAGCATGTCGCTTTCCTCCGCACTAAGCATTGCCCAGTCGGCGCTTCTGGCCACGTCCAAGCAGACCAGCGTCGTATCGCGCAATGTGGCCGATGCGTCGAACCCGGACTACACCCGCCGCATCGCCGTGGTAACCAGCACGGCACCCGGCGCCCGGGCGGTGGAAATCCAGCGCACCGCCAATGACCTCTTGTTCCGGCAGAACCTCTCTGCGCTGTCGGCGTGGAGCGGCCAGAGCGCGCTTTACAACGGCATGGATCAGCTCGACCTATCGGTCAACGGGGTCGACAATGCGTCGTCCCCCTCCACCGCGATCGCCGACCTGCAGAAAGCCCTGCAGCTCTATGCCACCACGCCGTCGAACCAGAACCTCGGCACCAGCGTCGTCGACGCCGCGAAGCAGGTGGTGAATTCGCTGAACAGCGGCACCAAGGCGATCCAGGACTTCCGCACCCAGGCGGACAGTCAGATCTCCACCGCCGTCAACGATCTCAACTCGCTGCTCAGCCAGTTCCAGGACGCAAACAAGGCGGTCATCTCGGGCACCCGGTCCGGCACCGATGTCTCCGACGCGCTCGACCAGCGCGACGCCCTCCTGAAGAAGATATCGGAATATGTCCCGGTCTCGACCTTCACGCGCGGCGACAACGACATGGTCATCACCACCAAGGACGGCACGACGCTGTTCGAGACCGTGCCGCGTTCGGTGACCTTCACGCCGTCTGCCGGTTATTCGGCCGGCACATCCGGCACCACGATCTACATCGACAATGTGCCGGTCTCGGCCGGCACTGCCGACAACGCCACCGCCGACGGCAAGCTTGCGGGCCTTCTGAAGCTGCGCGACGGCGTCGCCTCGACCATGCAGAGCCAGCTCGACGAAATCGCGCGTGGCCTCATCACGGCATTTGCCGAAACCTCGTCGTCGCAGCCCAATGCGACCGGCCTGTTCACATGGTCCGGCGCGCCTGCAATTCCGGCCGCCGGCACCCTGGTCGACGGCCTCGCCGGCACGATCAGCGTCAACGCCGCCTTCGATCCGAGCGCCGGCGGCAATCCCGCGCTGCTGCGCGACGGCGGCGCCAACGGCGCGGCTTATGTCGCCAACACCAGCGGCGGCGCATCCTATGCGGACCTTCTGATCGGCTACTCCAGCAAGCTCGATCAGCCGATGGCCTTCGACAGCTCGGCCGGCATCACCGTCAGCTCCGGCGTCTCCGACTATGCGGCCAACGCCATCGGCTGGTTCGAGGGCGTGCGCCAGCAGGCCTCGACCAATGCCGACAGCAAGCAAGCGCTGGCGGCGCGCACGGCCGAGGCGCTCTCCAACGACACCGGGGTCAATGTCGACCAGGAAATGTCCCTGCTGCTTGACCTCGAGCACACCTATCAGGCCTCGGCGCATATGATGAAGACGGTAAGCGACATGCTGGACGCCTTGATGAGCGCGGTAGGATAATTCATGAAAGCGACAGGCGTTTCCTCAGCGGCCATTTCCAACGCGCTGCGTTACCAGCAGGCAAAGATGCAGGCCGACCTCATCAAGGCGACGAAGGAATCGCAAACCGGCACGGTCGCCGATGTCGGCCTGGCGCTTGGCAGCCGCACGACCCAGGCCGTCACCTTCCAGCGCGATCTCGACCGGCTGAACGGCATTGTCGATTCCAACGCGCTCGTCTCCGCGCGCCTGACATCGACCCAGGATTCGCTCGGCCAGATCGCCGGTGCCGCGCAGAGCTTCCTGTCGGCGTTGACCAGCGGCGTGTCGGGCGACTCCTCGACCAGCATCCTGCAGACCGCCGGCTCCTCGGCGCTGCAGCAGATGACGGGCATCCTCAACACCAGCGTCAACGGCGAATATCTGTTTGCCGGCACAAACACCGACGTCAAGCCGGTCGACGATTTCAACGCCGCCGGCTCGCCGGCCAAGGCTGCGTTCGATGCCGCCTTTTCGAGCTATTTCGGCTTTACCCAGACAGATCCGGGGGCGGCGAACATCACCGCCGCGCAGATGGACGACTTCATCACCACCAAGGTCGAGCCGCAATTCCTGGGCGCCGCCTGGCAGGCCAACTGGTCGAGCGCCACCGACGACCAGATCACCAGCCGCATTTCGCTCAACGAGACCACCCAGACCTCGGTCAGCGCCAACGACCAAGGCATCCGCAAGCTTGCCATGGCGTCCGCCATGGTCAGCAGCCTGCTTACCGGCAGCATCAGCGAGGCTGCCCAGAACGCCGTCGTCGACCGCGCGCAGGCGCTGGTCGGCGAAGCCATCGGCGGCATCACCCAAGTGCGGGCAGAGACGGGCCTTGCCCAGCAGCGCGTGTCCGACGCCAGCGACCGCATGAAGACCCAGGTCGATCTCTTCGAGAAGCATATCGTCGATCTCGAAGGCGTCGATCCGGCGGAAGCCGCCACCCGCGTCGCCGACCTGACGCAGCATATCGAGACGTCCTTCGCCTTGACCGCGCGTCTGCAGCAGCTCAGCCTGCTCAACTACCTGACTTGAACACGTAAACCGGAACGCCAGGGCGCCGACGATGTATCAATTCTCCTACGCCGACATCCAGACCGACTCCGTCGCCGACGCCAAGGACCGGGAGCGGCAGTTGCTCACCCGCTCGATCGACATGCTGGCCGCGGCGGCAGCCGTCGGCACCGATTCGATGGAAGCGGTCGAGGCGCTGCACTTCACCAACCGCGTCTGGACCACCTTCGTCGAGGATCTCGGCTCCAGCGACAACGCCCTGCCTAAGGAGCTGCGCGCCAACCTGATCTCCATCGGCCTGTGGCTGCTGCGCGAGACGGAAGACATCCGCCAGGGCCGCACCAACAATTTCGAAGGACTGATCGAGGTCTCCCAGATCATCCGAGACGGCATCCAATGACCAACACGCTGAAGATCTCGCTGAAGCCCAACGAGAAGATCTATATCAACGGCGCGGTCATTCGCGTCGACCGCAAGGTCACCATCGAGCTGATGAACGACGTGCAATTCCTGCTCGAAAGCCATGTCATCCAGGCCGACCAGGCCTCGACGCCGCTCAGGCAGCTTTATTTCATCGTGCAGATCATGCTGATCAACCCGGCGGGCGTCGCCGAGGCGCGCGACATGTTCCGTCGTTCGCTGCCGATGCTGATCGCAAGCTTCGACAACCTGGACATCTGCACGGGCCTGAAGCAGATCGACCGCATGGTCGGCGAGGATGATATCTATGAGGCGCTGAAGGCGATCCGCGCGCTCTACCCGCTCGAGCGCAGGGCGCTCGAGGACAATGACGACATTCCCGAAACGCCCCGCGCATTGGCTGTAGGAGCATAAGATGGCCGTCGACATGACGACAACGATTCCGGTTGGCGCCAACCAGGCCAGCCAGCAGACCTCGAAGACGGCGGTGGACTACCAGTCGTTCTTGAAGCTCTTGATCGCCGAGATGAAGAACCAGGATCCGACCAAGCCGATGGATTCGACGCAGTATGTCGCGCAGCTCGCCACCTTCTCCCAGGTCGAGCAGTCGGTGCAGACCAACACCAAGCTCGACCGGATCATGCAGTCCTCGGCCCTGTCGCAGGCCGACGCTCTGATCGGCCGCTCGATCACCTCGGCCGACGGCAAGACCACCGGCACGGTGGCTTCGGTGACGCTCTCGAGCAGCGGCCTGATCGCCGTGCTGCAGGACGGCACTCAGGTTCCGGTCGGCGCGGGTGTGTCGATCAAGCCGGCCGCCTAAGCAGGTCTCCCGAAAGTGGGTCCGGTTTCGGGACAAAGACATGCTTGAAATCAAAAAAGCTAACGCAGGTCGCGTGAAACCTTTTTCACGCGACCTGCGTTAGCCGATTCCCTGTAGGGGCAGCCCATGAACGAGGCCGACGCCCTCGATATCGTCCAGTACGCGGTGTGGACGGTTCTTACCGCTTCCGCTCCCGTGGTGCTGGTGGCGATGGCGGTCGGCATCGGCATCGCGCTCATCCAGGCTTTGACCCAGATCCAGGAAATCACGCTGACCTTCGTGCCGAAGATCGTCGCCATCATGCTCGTGGTGGCGCTGACCGGCCCGTTCATCGGCAGCCAGATCTCGGCCTTCACCAACGTCATCTTCGAGCGCATCGAACACGGCTTCTGACGCAAAGCCGCAGCAAGTGTCTGATGGCCTGTTCGCAAGCCGCGAGATCGCTTGCGGCAGCGTTTCTTGCAGCTAGATTGTAGGCGCGACGGCGTCGGCCGACGTCTCAGGCGATTCAGGAAGCGATGCATCAGGCAAGAACGGCCGGCAGGCCATGTGCGGAATAGCCGGCGTCTGGCGAAAGCGCGATCCGATCGGCAGCGGCGATCTTTCCGATATCGCGCGCATGATGCAGGCATTGGTGCATCGCGGCCCCGACGATCACGGCAACTGGAACAACGCCCGCCTGGCGCTCGGCCACCGCCGGCTGACCATCATCGACCCGTCGCCCGCCGCGCGCGAGCCAATGCTGACCGCGTCCGGCGACGGCGTGCTGTGCTACAACGGCGAGGTCTATAATTTTCGCGCGCTGCGCAAGATGCTGGAGGCGGAAGGCCTGGCGTTCCGCACGGTGTCCGACACCGAGGTGGTGCTGCAGGCCCTGCACCACTGGGGTCCGCAAAAGGCCGTGCCGCTGTTCGACGGCATGTTCTCCTTCGCCTATTTCGATGCCCGCGACGGCGCTCTGTGGCTTGCCAGGGACAGGCTGGGCATCAAGCCGATGTCGGTCGCGGAAACCGGCGACCGCGTGCTGTTCGCCTCCGAGGACAAGGCGATCCTTGCCTGCCACGACTTTGCGCGCCGGATGGACACGCGCGAGCTGACGCTGCGGCTCGCCTGGCAGAGCCGCGATTCGAGCTACAGCGTCTTCGACGGCATCGAGCGGCTGCCGCCGGCCGGCCTTTGGAAGATCACCGGGGACGGCATCGACAAGCGCCGCTTCTGGCACGTGCTAGACGTCGTCGATGCCACGCGCATCGCTGGCGACAAGGCGTCCGACACCGAACATATGGCGACGCTTCGAACGCTGCTCGAGCAAAGCGTCGAGCTGCATTGCATCGCCGATACCAGCGTTGCCACCGCCTGCAGCGGCGGCATCGATTCCGGCCTGATCACCGCGTTCGCCAAACGCTTCAGGCCCGAGCTGCACGGCTACGTCATCGACCAGAAGCTCGGCCGCAGCGAGGCGCCGGACGCCGAGCGCACCGGTCGCCATGTCGGCGTCGACCTCCGCCGGGTCCCTTTCGACAAGGACCGGTTCTTCGAGCTCTGGCCGCGTGCGGTCTGGCATCTCGAAACCGATGGCTGGCATGCCAGCCACGCGGCGCTGCTGGCGCTTGCCGAGCAGTGCCGCGCCGACGGCGTCAAGGTGCTGCTCACCGGCGAGGGTTCCGACGAGCTCTTCGGCGGCTACAAATGGCAGGCATCGACGATCAGGCTCTGGCGCCAGTCCTGGCTGCAGCGCCTGTTCCGTTCCAAGGCCAGGCGCGACCGCAAATTCGCCGAATTACGCCGCGCTCCGTTCCGCAACTCGATCGGCCGTGGCTCGCCGACGGACCGCATCATGGCGCTCAGGGCCCTGTCGCCTGATCTGAACTTCCTGCAGACAAAGCTGTTCGACAGGCTGGAAGGCGTCACGCCGCTTGGCGACCGCGCTTTCCTGGCAAGCTGCTTCTACGACCTCTACTCGCATCTGCAGGACCTGCTGCACAGGCACGACCGGTTGAGCATGGCGGCGTCCGTCGAGCTCAGGGTGCCGTTCCTCGAGAACCGGCTGATCGACTTCGCCCTTCATCTGCCGCGCAGGCAGAAATACCGCGACGGAACCGGCAAGTGGCTGCTGAAAAAGGTGGCCGAGCGCCATCTGCCGTGCGAAAACATTCGCGCCGCGAAAAACGGCTTCGAGATGGCCGACGCTTTTTCGGCCGGCACGCAGGGCCTGCTGCGCGGCGGTCTGCTGCGCGACGCGATGAAATGGTCATCTTCGGAATTGGACGACCTGATCGACATGGCAAGAAGCCAGGAAACGTCGCGCCTGCGCCTCGTCGGCATGGAAATGCTGCTCAGGCTTTACATGAATGGCGAGACGACAGGCGACCTGACCGAGGCCCTGCATGCCGAGGCGAAAGGCGGGAAATAACCAAAAGTTGGTCCAGACCGGCGAGATGCTTGGTTTAAAGCTTCGCCGACGCATTTTCGCCTTTGCCATCCTATTGTTGGGTCGCACTCTTTGGCGAGTCGCCCGCCCTTCCGGGCGCGGCGAGCCTCTATAGCGGGACGAAGGCGCAACCATGATCGACGACGAGCCGGAAAGCGAACGCGTGTCCGCGCTGGCGCCGTTCCGGCACGGCATCTTCCGCGCCGTCTGGTCGGCCAGCCTGGTGTCGAATTTCGGCGGCCTGATCCAGGGCGTGGGCGCCGCCTGGATGATGACCACGATCGCCACCTCGCCCTATCAAGTGGCGCTCGTCCAGGCCTCGACCACCTTGCCGATCATGCTGTTCGCGCTCGTTGCCGGCGCCATCGCCGACAGCTTCAACCGCCGCAAGGTGATGCTGGTGGCGCAGACCTTCATGCTGGTCGTCTCGGCGCTGCTGACCTTGTTCACCTGGCAAGGCTGGATGACGCCGTGGACGCTGCTTGCCTTCACCTTCCTGATCGACAGCGGCACCGCGCTGAACAGCCCGTCATGGCAGGCCTCGGTCGGCGATATGGTGCCGCGCGCCAAGGTGCCGGCGGCGGTCGCGCTGAACTCGCTGGGCTTCAACATCACCCGCAGCGTCGGTCCCGCGATCGGCGGCGTCATCGTCGCCGCGGCGGGCGCTGCGGCCGCCTTCGCCGCCAACGCCGTCAGCTATATCGGCCTGATCGTCGTGCTCGCCCGCTGGAAGCCGGAGATGCCGGCACAGACATTGCCGCGCGAGTCGCTCGGCGCGGCGATGGGCGCCGGCCTCCGCTATGTCGCCATGTCGCCCAACATCGCCAAGGTGCTGGTCCGCGGTTCCGCCTTCGGCTTCAGCGCCGGCGCGGTGCTGGCGCTGCTGCCGCTGGTGGCGCGCGACGTCGTCAAGGGCGACGCGCTGACCTACGGCATCATGCTCGGCGCCTTCGGCATCGGCGCGGTCGGCGGCGCGCTGATCAGCGTGCGGCTCAGGCAGCTGCTCTCCAGCGAGGTGATGGTGCGCATGGCCTTCTGCGGCTTCGCGCTCTGCGCCTTCAACGCTGCCGTCAGTCACAACGCCTGGCAGACGTCGGCTGGCCTGCTCATCGGCGGCGCCTGCTGGGTGATCGCGCTCTCGCATTTCAACGTCACGGTGCAGATGTCGACGCCGCGCTGGGTGGTCGGACGCGTGTTGTCGATCTACCAGACGGCGACCTTCGGCGGCATCGCGCTGGGCAGCTGGATCTGGGGCGTCGTCGCCGACGCGCATGGCGCGGAAACCGCGTTGATCGCTGCGGCGATAGCGATGTTCGCCGGCGGCGCCATCGGCTTCGTCCTGCCGCTGCCACGGCAGACGGTGCTCAACCTCGATCCGCTCAACCGCTTCAAGGAGCCGATGCTGGCGCTTGACCTCAAGCCGCGCAGCGGTCCGATCGCCATCATGATCGAGTATATCATCCGTGAAGACGACGTGCCGGAATTCCTGGCGACCATGGCCGAGCGCGGCCGCATCCGCCGCCGTGACGGCGCCCGCAACTGGACCTTGGCCCGCGATCTCGAAAATCCCGGCATCTGGATCGAGCATTACCACACGCCGACCTGGGTCGAGTATATCCGCCACAACCGGCGCGCCACCCATGCCGACGCGGTGGTCGGCGAACGCATCCGCGCGCTGCACAGCGGCGAGAACCCGCCGCGCGTGCGCCGCATGATCGAACGCCCGACCACCGCCGGCACGGCGCTTGTCTCGCCGAAAGGCCCGATCGATCACTAGATGCATCTGGTATTTTGCAGGGAAGCTGGATCGTCAGCGACAACTTCCAGCGTCATCGGTTTTTTTTGCTACTGTTCAGGCGGCCCCAGTTGGATAGGCTGAATGATCTCGATCACGGAATACCTCGAACGTCACTTTGACGGCACCGATGCGCTGTGGCGAGAGGCATTCCCCAACGATGCCCCGTGGAATGCGGCCCACATTTCAATCGCCGAGAAGTTGCGGTTTCAGCCAAACTTGCTTTTGGTAGCGATTCAGGCCGACCGTGTCGTCGGATCAATCATGGCCGGGTATGATGGCCACCGAGGATGGATATCTCGGATTTCCGTCCTGCAGTCCCATCGGCGGAAAGGCATCGGCGAGGCCCTCATCCATGAGGCCGAAACGCGGCTCGCCGGCCTTGGATGTGTCAAGATCAACCTTCAAGTCGTTGTTTCCAACTCGGCGGTTCTTGGGTTCTACCGCAAGTGCGGATACGAAGTCGAAGAGCGTGTGAGCATGAGCAAGTTGCTGCCGAAGTGCTGAGTACTTCACGTCAATCTGCTTTCAGCGATATTGAACGACTGGTCCTTGTCTCGCCCAAGCGCCGATGAGCTCTGATGCAGGTCGCCCAAAAACGCCCAGAGCTTTGGGAAAGCAAAATACATCGAAAAAAGGATAAGCAATCAGGCGGCGCTCTGGATCATGTAGAGCTTGCGCGTCCTTTCATGGATCAGCCACTCGCCCTTCCCCTTGCGGCAGGGCGAGAAGGTCACCCGGCCCCAGCTCACGCATCTCGCCATCGGCGCGGCTCACCGCGACGCGGCCGGAGATGATGTGGCAGATCTCGGACGAGTTCGCGCGGTCGGCGGAGAAACGGCCGGGCGTGCATTCCCAGATGCCTATGTCGACGGTCCCGTCCGGCGATTGGAAGAACGATCGCGCGGCCTCCAGCTGATCCCCTTCGACAGAGGTCGGCTTCGGTGAAAAGGCGCCGATGTCGGCCTTGGCGAGGTCGTGGAAAGTCGAAAGATCGATCAAGCTGGTCTCCATGAATCAGGGCAATTCCGGCGGTCTGGAACTGCGCGAGAACGAAACGGTCGGAGCGGCTCTGCGAACCGCTAATGGCCGGTGATGCTGTCGGCGAGAGCGGCCAGTTTCGAAGTGTGACCGAGCCCGGCAGCCTCGCGGCTATCGGCGACGCGGTAGAGCTGGTACATCGAGTGGACGCCCAGCCAGCGGAACGGCTCCGGCTCCCATGGCCGCACCTTGCGGTTGACCCAGGGCAGCCGCGTCAGCTCGGTTTTCTGGTCGAGCACCAGATCGGCGAGCGTGCGCCCCGACAGGTTGGAGCTCGACACGCCGAGCCCGACATAGCCGCCGGCCCAGCCGATCCGCGTCGCGGGATCGAGGCCGACCGTCGTGCACCAGTCGCGGGGCACGCCAAGCACGCCGCACCAGGCATGATCGACGCGGCAGCCGGCCGTCTGCGGCAGGAGCGTCGTCAGGATCGCGTGCAGCTGGTCGATCGTCGCCTGCTGCGTCTGGCCATTGACGTCGGTGCGCGAGCCGTAGCGATAAGGCACGCCGCGGCCGCCCATAGTGATGCGACCCTCACGCGTGCGCTGGGCATAGCAATAGGCATGCGCGGCATTGCCGAGTAATTCGTGCCCCTCCCAGCCGATCTTGCGCCAGAGCTCGTCCGTCAGCGGCTCGGTGACGATCTGCGCGCTGTTGAGCGCCAGCCAGGTCCGCTCTTCTCCAGGGATGCCCGCCGTGAACCCTTCGGTGGCGCGGATGATGGTTTCGGCCCGCACCGTGCCGCGATCCGTGGTCACGACGCCCTTGGCAATGGCCGTGACCGTCGTCTTCTCATAAATCGAAACGCCGAGACGCTCGACCGCCGCCGCCAGCCCGCGCACCAGCTTGGCCGGCTGCACGCGCGCTTGGCCGTGGATGACGAAGCCGCCCATGACATTCCGGATGTTGATGCGCGCGCGTGTCACTTCGGCATCGAGCAATTCGATGCGTTCGGGATCGGCATCCCAGGAGCGAATCGTCTCGCATTCCTCGCGCACGCGTTCCAGCTGCGCGGCATTGGTGGCGACCGTCAGATTGTCGACGCGGCGGATGTCGGCGTCGATGCCTTCTTCCGTCGCCACTCGGATCACCTCGTCGACGCAGCCGGCCATCGCCTTCTGCATGGCGGTGACGCCTTGCCGTGTCGACGTCTTCAGATATTTCTCGCGCGACCAGCCGAAGCCGCCCGACAGCCAGCCGCCATTGCGCCCCGATGCACCGAAGCCCGCGAACTCGCGTTCGAGCAGCACGATGCGCAGCGAGGGCTTCGCCTTCTTCAGGTAATAGGCCGTCCAAAGCCCGGTATAGCCGGCGCCGACGATCGCGACATCGGCCTCGATATCGCCCGGCAAAGCCCCACGCGGCGCGGGGATGGCGCCCAGATCCGCATACCAGAACGAGATGTCGCCATTGCGCTTGACTTGCATGGGATGACTTCCGGGAGTGATCGTCTTATTGGCTGGACTGTCGATCGGTCAGCCCTCGCCCGACAGGTCGCGGCGCGCCTTGTCGAGCTCTTCGGCATAACGGCGCATCAGATGGCTTTCGGTGAGCAGGCCAAGCACGATGCGTTCGTCGAAATCCTCGACCACCGCCAGTTCTTCGGCGCCGGTGCGCTGGAAGGTCTCGGCGGCGGTCTGGACGTTCATCGAGGGCACCAGCACCGCATCCTTGAACTGGGCGAGCGCGCTGACTGGCGTATCGCCGTCGGAGGGATCGCTGTGCAGTTCCGGCACCAGCAGCATGCCGACATATTGGTCGGCCTGTTCGACGGCGATGACGCGTTGCCCGGAACCGAGCGGGATCTCCTTGCGGAATTCGGAGAGCGTGGTCGAGGCGGGAATGGTGCGGACGTCCTTGCGCATCATCGAGCCGACGGTGAGGCTGCGCATCCAGCCGACGTCATGGGCACTGCGGATCGTCTCGCCGCGCAGGTGGAAACGCCAGGTCGAGAAGGAATAGCCGAAGGTCTCGCGCACCAGGATCGCCGACATGATCGAGGCCGCCAGCACCACGCCGGTGAGCGTCAGGTCGCGGGTGGATTCCAGCGCCAGGAACGTCATGGTCAGCGGGCCGCCGACGACGCCCACCGCAAGCGAGGTCATGCCGACGACGGCGGCGACCGCCGGGTCGATGCCGGCCGCCGGCGCGGTCAGCGCCATGACGCCGGCAAAGACCTTGCCGAGCAACGCGCCCAGGAACAGCGAGGCAAAGAACAGGCCGCCGCGGAAGCCCGAGCCGAGCGAGATGGCGGAGGCCGCCAGCTTCATCACGAAGACGCTCGCCACCACCGGAAGCGCGTAATTCATGGCGAACTCGCGGTGCAGCGCGCCGTGGCCGCTGGAGAGCACCTGCGGCGTGACCAGTCCGAGCAGGCCGACGAAGATGCCGCCGATGAAGGGCCTGACCGAGGCGTCGATCGACAGCCGCACGAAAACGCGCTCGACAATGCTCACCAGCTGCATGATCGCGATCGAGGCCGCGCCACCGAGCAGGCCCAGCAGGAGGAACGGCACATACTCGCCGGCGGTCAGATTCGGCAAACCTGACAGTTCCAGCGGGAACGGCACGCCGCCGAACATTTCCGCCGTCAGCGAGGCGGCGATCGCCGCCGTCATCACGGGCGCCACATTGCCGACGGAGTAGATGCCGATGACCAGCTCGAAACCGTAGAAGGCGCCGGTCAGCGGCGCGTCGAAGGCGGCGGCAATCGCGCCGGCCGCACCGCAGCCGACCAGCATGCGGACGTCGTTGCGACGCAGCCGAAACACACGGGCAAGTCGGGAAGCTACGCCGGAGCCGATCTGCGTGTAGCCGGCTTCCAGTCCGACCGAGGCGCCGAAGCCGCTGGAGATCATCGTCTGCGCCACGATGATGAAAGTGTCGGTGAGCGACATGCGCCCGCCATAGAGGGCGTTGGCCTCGATCGGGTCGACCGGCGTGCGGAACTTGCGCTTTCTGAGCCAGATCACGGAAAGGCCGAGCAGCAGGCCGCCGATCGCCGGGAACATCGCCTGGACCGGATCGGCGAGCGAAAACATGGCCGAAAGCCGGCCGCCCGGCTGCACGTCGAACAGCAGCCAGTGCATGCCCTGCACCAGCGCGCTCATGCCCGTGACCAGCGCGCCCGCGATGACGCCGACCATGCCGGCCATCAACACGATCGCGATGCCGCGCGCCTCAAGCACGGGGATCGAACTGATCAGCACCGCGCGAAGCCGGCGGGCGTAGACTTGTGGGTCGTTTCTGGCAGGCAACGGAACGGCTCGCCGGTATGCGAAAGAAAACAGCTGCCGTGCCTGATACGCGCGGCGGCTCTGCGTGGCAATCGCAATGCCGACCGCTTGTGGCGTCATTTTGGCGTCGCGCGAATTAGCCTTAAGCAAGACTTGTCGCGCGACCAAGGAGATAGACTTAGTCAGGTACGGGGATGGTGAGAGGTCCGCAGTCGTCCTCCGCGACGAAGATCGCCAGCAGTTCGGCCGGCTCGGTGGCGCTGGCATTCTCCGCGAAGGCGTGGATCGCGCCTGGCGCTTCGAACCAGGTCTGGCCCATCGTGTATGTGACGGCGGGCCCGCCTTCCATCTGCGAACGCAGCGCTCCCTTGATGACGAAGGCCGTGACGGGGCCGGGATGACGGTGTCGCGGCGTGTAGGCATTGGGCGGGAATTCGACCAGCGCCGTGGTGATCGAATGCCCCGGCACGTTCGGCAGCTTTTCGCAGGAGAGCGGCTTCACCGTGGTGGTCGGACGCGCCATCGCCCCCTCCCTGGCGTCGGCCCCCATCATGTGGATATGCGCGTCCATTCCGCCAGTGATGGCGGTTGCCCTGTCGCTCTGGATTACGGCCACGCCAAGCAGCCCGGCAGCGACCGCGGCGACGCCGAGCAGCGCCAGGCTTCGGGAAGAAACGTCTTCGGTCATGACGGCAACTCCCTCACTCACCCGACAGCCTGAACCCGGCCTGCCAGCCAAGTTCGCGGACGGCCTTGTCGGTCGTGATATGGCTGTTTGGCTCGGCGACATTGAAGGCGCCCTGCGCGCTCCGCTCTATGGCAAGCAGCGCCGCGTGAGCGGCCGCGTCGACATGCACCGCGGGCTCTGCAGCGACTTCCGCGCCCGTGCCTGGGCCGTAGAGATGGCCATAGCGCAGCACGATGCCGGTGATCGGCGAGGCCCCGAGCACATGCTTCTCGAGCGCAATGACGCCGCCGACGCTGACGGCCCGGCCGCCTTCGGCGCCGCTGTCCAGCGGATCGGTCTCGGCATGCGGCTCTGCTCCCGCCGCGTAGGCCCAGGCGATGCTTTGCGCGATCAGACGCTTGGCATTGCCCCGACGAGGTTGCGGGTTCCTTCGTCGCGGATGCGGGCGTTGCGTGCGATCGCCTCGGCCATCCGCGACGGATCGAGCCCGGCCGGCAGATCGGTAAGCTGGTGGATGACGATCTCCGGCTTCGCTGCCACGACCGCCGCCTGCAGTGCGCTCGCATCGAACACATCGACCACCACCGGATCGGCGCCGAGCGCGCGAAGATCCTCGGCTTTTGCCGCCTGGCGCGTCGCCGCCGTCACCCGATGGCCGGCCGCCACCAGCTGCGGCACCAGCCGGCGACCGATCGCGCCCGAGGCGCCCGCAAGAAAAATGCGATGGCCCATCGCCTTACGCTCCTTGATACGATAATATCAGAGTACGAACAACATATAGAGCTATGATATTATGCGCAAGGGCAATCCATCCATTCCGTCCGCTGGTGAAGGCAAGCGCGGCGAGCAAGGCTATCTGGGCTATCTGCTGCGCCAGGCGGCCGGCGCCTACCGCCTGAAGGTGGAGCGGGCGCTGGATGAATTCGGCGTGACGCAGGCGCAATTCGCGGCCCTCACCATGATCTCGGCCTATCCCGGCCTGTCCAATGCCGACCTGGCCCGGCTTGCCGTGCTGACACCGCAGACGGTCAGCGTGATCGTCGGCAACCTGGAAAAGGCCGGCTCCCTTGTCCGCCGGCCGCATGCCGTTCACGGCCGCATCCAGCATCTCGACCTCTCGGACAGCGGCCGCGCCTTGCTGAAGAAATGCCGCGAGCGGGTTTACCGGCTGGAGGGCGAGCTGACCGTCGGGCTATCCGCCGACGAGGAGAGCGCGGTGCGGCGTTGGCTGGTGGCCGTCGCGACCGCGGATGCGGCACGAACATGAGAGCAGGTCGTTTTCAGGTCGGCGCGCCGCCATCCGTCTCGTAAAGCGTGAGCTTGCGGTCGCCGATGCCGAGTTCCGCCCAGCTCGCGCGCCATTCCGCGATATGCGCCGACTTGAAATGCGTTTCGAGCGCGACACGGTCGCTCCAGGCTTCCGAAACATGGATTAGCCCGGCCTCCAGCACGTCCTGCGCGTAGGAATAGCCGAGGCAGCCCGGTTCGGCGCGGCTTGCCAGGACCATGCTTTGCATCACAGGCTTTGCCTGTTCGAGCCTGTCTGGCGGCAGCCGGATCGTGCCGATGATCAGGAGCATCTGCCTTCCTTTCGCAAGATCGTGGTCAAATCCCGTAGCCACTCTCCCACCTTCGCGCAAGCTTGGGGGGTTACGGTCAAGGGCCTGCCCTGCGTGCGGCGCTTCTTGATTTGGGGACGATATGGCGATCAGCGAAACACTCCCGTCCGGCCTTGTGGTCAAGAACGGGCGCGACGTCTTCTTCGCGCTCGGCATCGTCTTCATCCTGGCGGTGCTGTTCCTTCCGATCCCGGCCTTCCTGATCGATATCGGCCTCGCCTTCTCGATCGCGCTCTCGGTGCTGATCCTGATGGTGGCGCTGTGGATCCATAGGCCGCTCGACTTCTCGTCCTTCCCGACCGTGCTGCTGATCGCCACCATGCTGCGGCTCTCGCTCAACATCGCCACCACACGCATGATCCTGTCGCATGGCAATGAGGGCACGCATGCCGCGGGCTATGTCATCTCCGGTTTCTCCAAGCTGGTGATGTCGAGCGACTTCGTCATCGGCCTCATCGTCTTCATGATCCTGATCGTGGTGAACTTCATCGTCATCACCAAGGGCGCGACCCGTATCGCCGAAGTCGGCGCGCGTTTCACCCTCGACGCCATCCCCGGCAAGCAGATGTCGATCGACGCCGACCTTTCCGCCGGCATGATCGACGAGAAGACGGCGCAGCTGCGCCGCCGCGAGCTGGAGGAGGAGTCTTCCTTCTTCGGCTCGATGGACGGTGCCTCGAAATTCGTCCGCGGCGACGCCATCGCCGGCCTGATCATCACCGCCATCAACATCGTCGGCGGCATCGCCATCGGCTATCTGCGCCATGGCATGGGACTCGGCCAGGCGGCCGACGTCTTCATCAAGCTGTCGGTCGGCGACGGCCTAGTCACGCAGATCCCGGCGCTCATCGTTTCGCTCGCCGCCGGCATGCTGGTCTCCAAGGGCGGCACGCGCGGCTCGACCAACCAGGCGGTGTTTGGCCAGCTCGGCGCGCATCCGCGCGCGCTCTATGTCGCGGCCTCGCTGCTCGTCATCCTCGGCCTGATGCCCGGCCTGCCGCTGTTCCCCTTCTTCGCGCTCGCCGGCGGCATGGCCGGCCTCGGCTATATCATCCCGCTGCGCCAGAACCGCGAGCGCGCCGCCGCCGAAGCCCTGAAGACGCAGGAGAAAGCGAACAAGGTCGAAGAGGAGAAGAACTCGGTCAAGGCCTCGCTGGTCACCGCCGAGATCGAGCTTCTGATCGGCAAGCAGCTTTCGACCAGACTGATGGTGGCGCATCAGGAGCTGGTGTTCCGCATGTCGAAGATGCGCAAGAAATTCGCCCAGCAATACGGCTTCGTGGTGCCGGAGGTGCGCGTCGCCGACGACTTCGCCATCCCGCCCAAGAGCTATCAGATCAAGGTGCACGGCACGGTGGTCGCCGAATACCAGATGCGCGTCGGCGAGATCATGGTGCTGCTCGGCACGCGCGGCGTGCCGGAGATCCCCGGCGAGGAGATCCGCGAGCCGGCCTTCGGCATGCGCGCCTATTCCGTGCTCGAAACCTTCGCCGAGGATCTGAAGCGCGAGAACTTCACCTTCGCCGACAACATGTCTGTGCTGCTCACCCATCTCTCCGAGGTGATCCGCAACAACCTGCCGCAGCTCCTGTCCTACAAGGACATGAAGGCGCTCTTGGAACGGCTCGACCCCGAATACCGCAAGCTCGCCGACGAGATCTGCACCTCGCACATCTCCTATCCCGGCCTGCAGGCGGTGCTGAAGCTGCTGCTCGCCGAGCGCGTCTCGATCCGCAACCTGCATCTGATCATCGAGGCCATTGCCGAGATCGCGCCGCATGTGCGCCGCACCGAGCAGATCGTCGAGCATGTGCGCATCCGCATGGCGCAGCAGATCTGCGGCGACCTCTCCGAAGGCGGCACGCTCAAGGTGCTGCGCCTCGGCAACCGCTGGGACCTCGCCTTCCACCAGAGCCTCAAGCGCGACGCCAAGGGCGAGGTGCGCGAGTTCGACATCGATCCTCGCCAGCTCGAGGAATTCGGCCAGGACGCCACCAAGGCGATCCGCAAGCATCTCGAGGCCGGCGAGCGTTTCGTGCTCGTCACCGCGCCCGACGCGCGTCCCTATGTGCGCATGATCATCGAGCGGCTGTTCACCACGCTGCCGGTGCTGAGCCACGTCGAGATCGCCAAGGGCGTCGAGATCAAGGTGCTCGGAACCATCTCGTGAACGCGCTCTCTCAAGGCGTCGTCATCGCCGCCTTCCTCGCCTTCTGCCGCATCGGCGCCTGCTTCATGCTGATGCCGGGCCTGTCGAGCGCCCGCGTGCCGATCCAGATCCGGCTCTTCGTGTCGGTGGCGGCGACCGGCGGCCTGCTCGCCTTCCTGTGGGACCGCATCTACCCGTTCGTCGATCCGCGCCCGCAGATCCTGGCACCGATGATCGTCTCCGAGCTGCTGGTCGGCGGGCTGATCGGCGCCATGACCAGGCTCTACATGGAGGCGCTGCGCTTCATGGGCTCGGCCATCGCGATGATGATCGGCTATGGCGGCTCTGGCGGGCCGGCGATCGAGGAACCGGAACCGCAGGCGGCGCTTGCGGCCATCATCTCGTTCTCGGCGCTGCTTCTGCTCTTTGTCTTCGACTTCGACCACGAGATCGTCAAGGCGCTCGTCGCCTCCTATCAGGTCGCCCCGGTCAACGTGTTCTTCAACCCGCAGGCGGCGCTGGTCGACGTCACCGACACGGTGTCGGACGCCTTCTTCCTGGTCATCCGGCTCGGCAGCCCTTTCGTCGCCTATGCCATCCTGGTCAATCTGACGATCGGCTTCGTCAACAAGCTGACGCCGCAGATCCCGGTCTATTTCATCTCGCTGCCCTTCGTCATCGCCGGCGGCATGATCATCTTCTATTTCGCCGTCGGCACGCTGCTGTCGCTGTTCGTCGACGGCTTCGTCGACCTCACGCTGGCGAGATAGCCGTGACCACGCGAAAAGACCGCCTGAAGAAACTGGTCAAGGTGCAGGAGCAGTTGAAGGCGCTGCACGAGACCCGTCATGCCGGCTTCCTCGCCGCCGCCGTCAAGGCGGAAGCGGAGGCTAAGGAGCTGATCGAACGCTTCGATACCGACAGCTCGCTGGCCGGCCTGTTCCCCGCGCTTTACCACCGGCGCATCACCGACGCGCTCGGCCGGCAGAAACAGAACCAGGAAGATGCCAAGCAGGAAGCCGCCCTGATCGCCACCGCGACGGCGCGCACCAACATGGTCGAACGCGCCTACAAGGACGTGCGCCGTCGCGACGAGCGCGAGCGCTCCGACCGCGAGCGGCTCGATCTGATCACGCAAAAAAGAGACCAGGGCGACCGGTAATCCGGCCTTTCGGGCACCTCTCAAAACCGTGTCGAGAAACTCGCCTTGAACGCATTCTCCATCGCGCCGGATGCGAACTGGCCGTCATAGCTGAAGCCGAGACGGCTGGCCGCGCCGAGATCGAAATCGACGCCGGCCTGCAGCGCCATAGCGTCGCGTGCGATCGGCACGCCGAAGACCGTGAAGCCGTCGCCGCCGTCGAACGAGAGCCGCGCCGCCGGCGCGTCGGCGAAGGCATGGCGCCAGCCGAGCAAGGCGCGCGCCTCGAAGGCTCTGCCGCCGACAATCATCTTTCGCGACACCCGCGCGCCGAGCGTGGTGAAGGTGGTGTCGTTGCTGAAGCCGCCCGAAGAGAGGGCCGCCGCGCCGCCGTCCTCGGCGAAGCCGTCGGTCGACAGATGTGCATAAGCGAGATTGGCGAATGGCTCGAGCTTGAGCGCGCCGAGATCGAAGGGGCGCGACGCCTCGCCGAACAGCTGCAAGGTGCTGGCGCCATAGCTGGCGCCGAGCTCGTCGCTGAAACCTGGGAAGGCCGGGCTGCGTTTGCCGTCGATGTCGTGATGGCTGTAGCCGGCGCCGAATTTCAAATGAACGCTCTCGATGGCGCCGCCGCCATAAGCGCCGAAATGCACGCTGGTGATGTCGGCGGAGGATGCACGATCACCGATATCGAGCGAGGTGACGCTGATCCCGCCGAGGAAGCCAAGCGTCCAGCCGTCGCCGACGGCGGCGTCGATGCCGGCGAAGAAGGCACCCGTGTTGGCGTCCGCTTCGGCCGCGTTGCCGTCGCTTCTCTGCGAGCGGGCCAGGCCGGCAGCCTGCATCCAGAACCCCCTGGCGGCGGGTTCCGCGATAGCGGCGGCGACGCGGCCGAGCGCCGCTTCGCGCAGCAGCCGGCTTTCGTCCAGCAGCAGGCCGGCGGCCGCGGCATGGACCTCACCGGACAGCTGGTCGAAGGCAAAACGCGCGCCGTCCGCCGAAAGCGGGGCAATGGCATTGTAAACGGGGTTGCCGGCGCCGAGCGACTCGATGCCGCCGGCTGCCGCCTTCTGGTTCGGCGTTTCGGCAACAGACGAAAAGTCGACCGCGTTGCGGGTCAGCGTCAGCACGACATTGTTGCCGTCGCCGCCGTCATAGACCACGTCCGGCGTCAGGAAGGCATAGACATGGTTGATGCCGGCGAACTGCCCGGTCACGGCGTTGGCGCCCTGATTGTCGATGATGGTGTAGGTCTGGCTCGGCTGCCGGCCGGTGCCCGTCAGCTCGTGCAAGGCAAGCGTGCCGCCGGTGATATCGACATTGCCCGTCACCACGACCTTGTCGGCGCTGGCTGTATCGACTTCGATGTCGAGCGTGCCCGCCATCCTGTAATCGCCGTGGATGGTCTGGGCGCCGATCGACGCGCCCGGCGCATGATGGCCGCCGGACTGGATGGTGACCGTGCCGCCGGCCAGCGTGCCGATCGTGCCGTTGCCGCCGAGCGTGGCACCGCTTGCGACAGTGACATCGGCGGAGCCGAGCGAACCGTCGATCTGCAAGGTCCCGGCGCTGACGATGGTCATGCCGAGATAGGTGTTGGCGCCGGACAGGACCAGCTTGCCGGTGCCGGTCTTGGTGAAGCTGCCCTTGGCCAGCGCGCCGCCATCCGAAATGACGCCCGATATCGTCTCGTCGAGATTGAGCGCGCCGGTTTTAAGCGTATGCGCGCCGAGCGATATGTCGCCAGCGCCGGAGACTGAGCCAAGCGAAACGCAATTGCACGGTCCGGCGGCATCGAAGGTCGAAAGATCGAGCTTGCCGCCGCTCTGATTGATGATCCTTGCCTGTTCCGACGTATTGTCGCTGCGGACCGCCGTGGTGCCGCCGCTCTGGTTGGTGATGGCAGCGTTGCCGGCGCTGCTGCCGGCGAGGAAAACAGTCTCGCCGTTGCCTTGGTTGGTGATCTGAGCCGTGCCGGCGCTCGACTGGTTGTCGAACACCACCGAGCCGTTCTGGGTCGAGATCGAAAGCCCGTTGGCATTGACCGGACCGGCAAAGCGCAGCACTGGCAGGAGCGCCGCCGCTGGTGCGCCCGTCACCGAAACCCCGCCGGTGCCGAGCGCGCCATTGGCCGCCGCGACCAACTCGCCCTCCTTGGTCGTCGTGCCGCCCTGATAGGTGTTGGCGACACCGAGCGTCAGCGTGCCGTCGCCCAGCTTGACGATGCCGCCGGTTCCGGAAATGCCGACATTGATGACGGCGTTGTTGACGCTGGCGCCGGGATCGGCGGCGACGATGATTTCGGTGGCGGCCGAATTGGTGATCAGCGCGCCGCCCGTGCCGGCGGCGAGCGTATAGGTCCAGTCGGTTGGATGCGAAACGAAGCGCAGGCCGGTGAAGGTCTGAGAGCCCGCCACCGTCACCGTGCCGGGCGTGCCGGCGAACACCGCCTTCTGGCTCGCCCAGGCGGCGTTGATGTCGCCGGCGGCATTCGTCCAGTTGGTGCTGGAGGGCCCCCAGGTGCCGTTGCCGCCGCGCCCATCGGCCACCCCGCCGGGGCTCATATTGGCGCCGTCCCAATATTGCTCGCCGGCGCCGGACGCCACCACGAGGTTGACGACGCCGCTGCCGCTCTGGATCGACCAGTCGCCGGGGTTGAAGGCCGGCGGCACGGTGCCGATCACAAGCCCGTTGTTGACAAAGGCGCCGCCATAGTTGGCGATGCGGTAGGTGCCGTTGCCGAAACCGCCCGCGTCGCTCACCGAAAGCTTGCCGTCCAGTGTCAGCGCGCCGGTGACGTCGAACAGCGGCATGGTGTTGGCGGCGCCCGGCGAGACGTTGAGGTTCGAGCCGTCGTTCAATGTCAGCGAGGCCATGGTCAGTGTCTGGCCGGCAACGCCACGCAGCGTGCCGCCATTGAAGATCGTCGTCGCGCCCAGCGAACCCGTGCCGCCGAGCGTGCCGCCGGCATTGACCTGGAACGTGCTCGCCGCCATCGAGCCGTTGACCAGCAGCGTACCCGCATTGACCTTGGTCGTACCGGTGAACGTCCCGGAAAAGGTGGTGGGGGGAACCATCGTCAACGTGCCGGTGCCTTCCTTGGTGAAGGTACCGCTGCCGGTGATGAGACCGATGAAGGTGGTGTCGGCGGCGCCGCCGGCGGTAAAGTTGCCGGTGCCGGCGAAAATCCGTCCATAGCCGGACAGGTCGCCCACCGCCTGGTTGAAATTGTTGAGATCGAAGATGCCGCCGTTGACGGTCAGCGCGCCCGTGGCGGCCAGCCGGTCATTGCCGCCCAGGATCAGCCTGCCGAACGACACCAGCGTGCCGCCGGTATAGGTCTGCACGCCGTTGAGCGTCAGCGTCCCGTTGCCGGATTTCTCGAAACTGCCTTCGCCCGAGATGACGCCGGAATACGCGGGCGTCAGATTGGAATAGGAGAGCAGCTTGCCGTGGTTGACATAGTCGCCCGTCAACACGCCATTGCCTAAGAAATTGCCGACGTTCAGCTGGCCGCTGTTGATCGTGGTGCCGCCGCTATAGGTGTTGGCGCCCGTCAGCGTGATCATCCCGCTGCCGTTCTTGATCACCTGGCCGCTGCCGGAAATGACGCCGGCATAACCAAGGCCGATATCATTCGAACGGTTGAGGATCAGCGTGCCGTCATTTGTGACGTTGCCGCTGATGCTGCCCGTCGTGCCGCCATTGCCGAATTGCAGCGTGGCCCCCGCGCTGATCAAGGTCGGCGCGGTGTAGGTGTTGTCGTTGGTGAAGATGGTGGTGCCGGCAATGATGTTGACGGCACCCGGGTTGTTGCCGGTGATCTGCGGCGCGAACTCGTAATTGGCTGACGTATGGTTGAAATTGATGGTTTGCGGTACGCCGGTGCTGGTGAAGATGACCTTCGCCGCGTCGAGCGTACCGGGCGCGGCGGCCGGACTGGCGGCGGCCGCACCGATGTTGAGCGTGCCTGACGACCCGGCCAGCCCGCCGATGAAGACAAAGGCATCCGTGGTGTTGACCTTGACGACACCGCCGTCGGCGATGGTCAAGACGCCCTTGCCGGCGCCGCCGATGGTCAGGCCCTGCAGATCGCTGGGGGCGGATCCCAAAATAGTGCTGATGGTCCAGACCGAGCCGGCGCCGCTCACGGTCACCGTGTCGGTGGTGGCGGCAGTCGCATCGGTGGCGCTCGAGATGTTGGTGTAGCCGGTGTCGAGCTTGCCGCCGCCGGACACGGTCACGGTGGCGGTCGAATTGGCCGCATTGCCGAGATAAAGCCTGTAGGGCGTGGTGAAGCTCGACCCCGCACCGTCGATGGTGATCGCCGCTTTCGAGTTTGCTGTGTTGGCGATGCGGGCGTCACCGCTGAGGAAGCTGCTCGCCGTGGAATCGATCAGCACCGTGCCGCCGGCAAGCACATTGAGTTCCGAAGTCTGGCTGGTCGAGCCCATCGCCAGCGGCACATTGTTGTAGGCACCGGTGATCTTCCATTGCGAACCGGCGCCGGTGACGGTGACCTTGCCGTTGGTGATGCTGGCGGCAGTGCTTGCCCCGACTGTGTAGGTGGTCGTGAGCTTGCCGCCGTTGGAAACGGTGAGCGTGCCGGTCGCCGTCTGGCCGACAAACAGGTTTCCCGTCGACCACGACGCGCCACCGGAGACGACGGCCGTGCCGACACCGCTGGTGCCGACATTGCCACCGACATAGGTGCGTATGGTCGTTGCCGTGGCATTGTCGAGCAGCTGGAAATCGCCCTTGCCGGTGGCGCCGATGACGAACTGAGCGGCTATGGAGCCGTTCATCGTGAAGTCCGAGCCGCTGCCGGTGACGATCAGTTGCCCGTCGGCATTGGCGGAGGTCTCGCCGATCATCACATTGCCGCTGGACAACAGCTTGCCGCCCGCCTCGACGCGAACACGGCCGACTGCGCCATTGTCCGCCGAGATCGACAGGAAATTGTTCGTCCATTGTGAACCGGCGCCTGTGATGGTGGCGGTGCCGTTCGAGGACGCATTGTTGGCGACGACACCGCCGGCGCTGGTGATCTTGCCCCCGCCCGAGATCGTCAGCGTGCCGGTGCCGTCGTTGCCGACGATGAGATAGTTGCTTGCCACCGACAACGTGCCGGCGCCGATGACGACAAGGCCGCCGTTTGATCCGGATGCATTGCCGATGCTGACGGTTTTTGCCGCTGCCCCCGCAGCGCCGATCGTGGCGGTGTTGGCCACGCTGTCGATGACGATGTCGTCACTCGAAGTCGGCAGCGCGGGCGATGTCCAGTTGCCGGGCGTGAACCAGTTGTTGGAGATCGACCCGTTCCAGCTCAGCGACGCGCCGAGCGCGAGCGTCGAGCTCGACATGAACAGCGCCGCCAGACCGGCGACCATTACCGGCGAGGCACGCCGGCCCGCCTGCGCACGCTTCGTCATGTCCATTCCATGTCCCCAGCCTGCTGACGCAACCGCGCAGAACCCCCTTGGGCGCACCGACCGGTGGCCCGGGTCGAAAGCTAGAGACGCATGCCCAGAGCCGATACCGGCACATATGGACAGATGCGGACAATTCAGGACACGAGGGCGGGCTGTCCATCGGTGGGGGCAGGTCTGGCTCGTGAATTGGCCTGCCCTCGGCGCCATTTGACGGTGCGACGACGAATCGTCGCTGCTCTTTCGCCGGCTGCGGATCACGTCGCCGTCATCATCCGATATCGCAAGCCTGCCACAAGCTTGTTCAGTCATTGTGCAGATGACAAAATCGGCAAAGGGCGGACTTTCTTGGCCATTTCCCCACCCAGCGACATCGTCATGGACGTTGCCCGCGCAGCGGAGCCGGCCGATGTCGAGGCCGCGCGGGCGGCGCTCGCCAGACGAGCGAACGGCGCCTCGGCACCGTTCGCCCTCGATCCATGCGCGACGGTCGATGCCGGCTCCGTGCTCTCGCGCGCCACGGCCGACAAGGCCGAGGCCGCCAATCCGGCGAAGAAGTTCCAACGTTTCGAGGCGATGGTGCTGACGACCTTCATCCAGAACATGATGCCCAAGGACACCGAGGGCGTTTATGGCAAGGGCCTGGCCGGCGACATGTGGAAGTCGCAGCTCGCCGAAAAGGTGGCCGATGTCATGGCCGCGCATGGCGGCATCGGCATCGCCCGATCTATGCTTGCCGACCACTATCTCGACGGCAAGCACAAGGTGCCGGTCGGCCCCGTTGCCGGCGGACCGCAGAAAACCGAGATCGACCAGCAGACCAGGCTTTCGACCTCGATGCTCGAGGAGCTCGAGCGCAAAGCCGCACGGTCGATGACCGGCGACGACATAAACATAAAAACGGACATCAAGATCTAGGGACCTACATGGCCGACCAAACGGACCTTTCCAACCTTCCCGCACGCACCAACGCAATGGAGGCGCCCGTCGCCGCGCGACCCGGCAACCTCGCCGCCATCATCGGCCGCATCGAGGAAGTCGTGGACGAGGAGACCGCCGGCATCCGCAGCGGAACAGCGTATGACCTCAAGGCCTCGAACGCGCGCAAGAGCCGGTACCTCTACGAGCTGAACCGCGCCTTGAAGGGTGCCAACGAGATCGAATTCCTCGAACAGCACCGCGAAGGCCTGCTGCGGCTGCGCCAGAAGCTGGCCAAGAACGAGGCGGCGATCCTTGCCCATCTCAACGCTGTCAACGAGGTCGCCACGCTTCTGCGGAACGCCATCCAGCGCGCCGATACCGACGGCACCTATTCGGCCGGCGAATTCGGAATGGCCCGGGCATGATCCCGAACCGCAGGACCGCGTCAGCGAAAAGTGGAGGCCGCTTTTCGGACGAGATCATGCTCGAAACAAATAGAACATGATAAAGTTCATCGCCGCCGCGCTGTGGATCTGCGCCGTGACGCTCGGCGCGGTCTTCTATTCCTTCCAGGCGGCCGGCCAGCGCGGCGCGGCCGAACCGCCGAAGCCGATGCTGGGCGGCCTCGACTACGTCAAGACCGACATGATCTCGGTGCCGTTGCTGCGCGACGGCACGATCGACGGCTATTTCCTCACCAAGCTGGTCTACACGGTTGAGCCGGAACAGATAAAGAAGCTGTCGATCCCGGCGCAGGCGCTGATGACCGACCAGGTCTATTCCTATCTCTATTCCAACCCTCAGATCGATTTCACCAAGAAGGAATCGATCGACCTCGACGCCTTCCGCAAGTCGATCCGCGACACCATCAACAGCCGCGTCGGCGTCGAGTTGGTGCACGAGGTGCTGATCGACCAGGTCAATTTCCTGTCCAAGGACGATATCCGCGACAACGCGCTTCGCCGCCGCAAGAATGCCGGCGAAACCGCGGCGGCGATGACCAAGCCCTTCCAGGCGGCGCCGGAGCATTGACGGCCCGGCCCGCCGTCCGGCGGAGACATGGCACAGCCCTCCAAGCGATATGACGCAGGGTGACCGCGTTGACGTTAACGTCAACTCGAAGCTATATGCGCCGGTGACAGGCAACCGCGCGCGGGCGCGGCGCGCTTACCTCGCCCAGCGGCCAAGCGCCGGTGCGCGTCAACGCAACCAACGAGGAGACCGCCATGGGCGTTCAGGAGATTGCCGACAAGATCAAGTCGCGCGTGGCTAGCGCCGGCTTCGAGCATTCCGTCAAGTTCGACACCGGCAGCGACGGCGTCATCGTCATCGACGGCGCGACCGTGTCGACCACCGACGCGCCGACCGACTGCACCGTCAAGCTGTCGCTCGACGATCTGGATTCGCTGATTGCCGGCGACCTCAACCCGACCATGGCCTTCATGGCCGGCAAGCTGAAGGTCGAAGGCGACATGACCGTCGCCATGGCGCTCGGCCAGTTGCTCGGCTGATCCTTCGCAAAAAACAGCAATGCCGCCCCGATGGGCGGCGTTGCTGTTTTGTCGAACCTGGAGCAATTCCAAGAAGAGTGCGTAGCGGTTAGGCTCGGCGCCTTCGCCGTAGCTTTCCGTCCGGAATTGCGTGAAACAAAGGCTTCAGGCGACGAAGCCCGGCGCCTGTCCCTTGATCTTGCGGCCGGCGGCCTTGATCGTGCCTGTGGCGGCGTCCAGCACGCCGTCCTTCAGCGCCAGCGCCAGCAGCCGGTGCCGCTCATAGGGGCCGGGCATGGCAAGCGCTCCGGTACGGTCGGCCGAGAAGCCGAACCGCCCATAATAGGGCGCGTCGCCGACAAGCAGGATCGCGCCATGGCCGAGCCGCGCGGCCTCAGTGATTGCATGCCGCATCAGCGCCGAACCTATGCCGCCGCTCTTCAAGCCCGGCTCGACCGCGAGCGGGCCGAGCAGCAGCGCCGCCGGACCCCCCTCGCCCAGCCTGACATCCCAAAGCCGCACCGTGCCGACGACGGCGCCCGAGGTATCGCGCGCGACGAAGGCCAGGCCTTCCGAGGGCCGGCGGCCGCGCCGCAGCTTCTCGGATGACTTCTTTCTGCGCTTCGGCCCCATGGCGCGGTCGAGCAGCGCTTCGCGCGCCACGACGTCGCCTCCGCCTTCGCCAAGGATGACGAAGGCAGGCGCCTGGGCGGCCCCCTCGTCCGGCGCGCCGCGCGAGCCAGCCTTTGCCCGGAGGGCAAGGGAGGGCGCCAGCGCCGCAGTCGGGCTCTTCTCCCCCGCGGAGAAAAGCTCAACCAACGGTCCGGACGAGGGGGCAATTTCGGTGGCCAAGATGGCCGATTTGGTCAGGTATTCCATATCCGCGATCCTTCACGAGCGGAGATCTGTTCCACAAGCGAGCCCGGGCGGGCGATGGACATCGCCCGCCCGGATGATCTGAGCGGTTCTTGCGAACCGGTCAGATCACGTAGGATCGGAGAGGCTCGAAGCCGTTGAAGGCGACCGCCGAGTAGGTGGTCGTATAGGCTCCGGTGCCTTCGATCAGCACCTCGTCGCCGATGGTCAGCGACAAGGGCAGCGGATAAGGCGTCTTCTCGTACATCACGTCGGCCGAATCGCAGGTCGGGCCGGCGAGCACGCAAGGCGCGGTCTCCGAGCCGTCATGGCGGGTGACCAGCGGATAGCGGATCGCCTCGTCCATCGTCTCGGCGAGACCGCCGAACTTACCGATGTCGAGGAACACCCAGCGCACATTGTCATTGTCGGCCTTCTTCGAGATCAGCACGACTTCCGACTTGATGACGCCGGCATTGCCGACCATGCCGCGGCCCGGCTCGATGATCGTCTCGGGCAGCGCATTGCCGAAATGCTTGCGCAGCGCCGAGAAGATCGCCTGGCCATAGGCCTGCGCCACCGGCACGTCCTTCAGGTAACGGGTCGGGAAACCGCCGCCCATGTTGACCATCTTCAAGACGATGCCTTCCTCGGCGAGCGTCGCGAACACCTTCTTGGCATCGCCCAGCGCGCGGTCCCAGGCCGAAAGGTCCGTCTGCTGCGAGCCGACATGGAACGACACGCCATAGGCGTCGAGGCCGAGGCCCTTGGCATGGCGCAGCACGTCGACGGCCATCGCCGGCACGCAGCCGAACTTGCGCGACAGCGGCCACTCGGCGCCCTCGCCGTCGGTCAGCACGCGGCAGAACACGCGCGAGCCGGGAGCGACACGTGCGATCTTCTCCACTTCTTCGACGCAGTCCACGGCGAACAGGCGAATGCCGAGCTGGTAGGCGCGTGCGATGTCACGCTCCTTCTTGATGGTGTTGCCGAAGGAGATGCGATCGGCCGGCGCGCCGGCATCCATCGCCATCTCGACCTCGGCAACCGATGCGGTGTCGAAGGACGAGCCCATCGCAGCAAGCAGGCGCAGGATTTCCGGCGCCGGGTTTGCTTTCACCGCATAATAGATCTTGGAATCGGGCAACGCCTTCTCGAAGGCGCGGAAATTGTCGCGCACGACATCGAGGTCGACGACGAGGCAGGGACCGTTCGGACGTCGGGTGGCAAGGAAGTCAAGGATGCGCTGGGTGGCCATCGGGATCTCTCCATCACGCCTTTCGGCGCGCAATAAGGCTGCGGGACGCGGGCTGTCGGCCTCGCGAACACGCGGTGGACAAAGGCGGGACGGAAATTCATGGAACCAGCCGGTGGAGACCCCGGAACCATGAAACGCCGTCTCGCGGCGGTGAACCTTGGCCTTGCCCGGCCTCGGTTCGCTTTGTCTGCCTTGGCTTGGATGGGAGACCCGTCCGCACTGCCGGCAATGAAGGTGTGCCTCTTTAGTAACCCCGGTCTTTGGACGACCGGAAGAGAACCAGAAAGGCCCGCACCGTCGTTGCTTCAAGGTGTCCTCGGTCTTGTGGTTGGCCACTGACCGACTGGAGGGGTTGGCTCCAGTTACCTTACCGATTGCCCTCACCATTCGAGGATCGGCGGACACCCACAGGCACGTGCGACTTTGGGCAAGCGCGATATAGGAGCGAAGGGTTTCACAATCAATAAAAATCGTAAGCCCAGGTTGTAAAATTTCTGGCATCGAACAATGTTTGTCGCACTGTATCCGGAAATCGAACGATGCCAGGAACTCAAGGACCGCTGAACGCCTTCCTCGATCTGCGCCAAATGCCTGTGGCGAATGCGGAATTGGGCCCGCTCGCCGGTCTGCGCCTGGCCGTCAAGGACATCTATGACGTCGCCGGCTACCGCACCGGCTGCGGCAACCCGCAACGGTTCGAGGAGGCGCATGCCGCCTCGCGCACGGCGCAAGCGGTGCAGACGATCCTCGATGCCGGCGCGCGATTCGTCGGCAAGACCCAGACCGACGAGCTGGCCTTCTCGCTTTTCGGCCAGAACGCGCATTTCCCGTACCCGGTCAATCCCGCAGCGCCAGATCGCGTCACCGGCGGCTCCTCTTCCGGCTCGGCGGCCGCGGTTGCCGGCGGCCTGGCGAACATCGCCACCGGCTCCGACACCGGCGGCTCGATCCGCGCGCCGGCGAGCTTCTGCGGCCTGATCGGGCTGCGCACCACCCATGGCCGCATCTCGCTCGACGGCGCGATGAAGCTGGCATCGAGCTTCGACACGTTCGGCTGGTTCGCCGACGACATCGAGACCTATGAGACGGTCGGCAAGCTTCTGCTCGGACGCGATCCGCACCAGCACCCGCTCAACCGCCCGCTGTCGATCCGCTGGCTGGACGCCTTCGTCATGGGTCCGGCGGAAGCCGCCGAATATGCGCGCATGAAGGCGCTGGCCGCCGGCGTCATCGGCCAGCCCGTGGAGACCGAATACGCCTTCGCCTCTTTCCCCGACGAGCTTTACTGGTGCTTTCGCCGCTTGCAGGCCTTCGAGGCCTGGCGCGAGCACGGCCCATGGATTTCGGCCGGCGGTCGCCTCAGCCCGGGCGTCGAGGAGCGTTTCGGCTTCGGCCGCACCATCGATGCCAAGATTGCCGGCACCGAAGCAGCGCGCCGGTTGGCGTTCCGGGCCGAATTCGAGGCACTGCTCGGCAACAACGGCTTCCTGGTGCTGCCCACCGTTCCCGGCGCGGCACCGCTCGCCGCCGGCGCGCCGGAACAGTTCCAGGCCTATCGCGAAAGGGCGCTGCATCTCTTGTGCCTCTCCGGGCTCTCGGGCTTTCCCCAGATCACCTTGCCGATCGGCGCGATAGACGGCGCACCCTTCGGCCTGTCGCTGCTCGGGCCTTCCGGCAGCGACGTTGCCCTGATACGGCTCGGCCGCAAGATTCTCGACGCGGCACGAAAGGTCTGACCATGGATACATTGACCCGCATGCGCGCCTTCATCGACGTGGTCGAAGCGGAAGGCTTTTCGGCCGCGGCGCGCAAGATCGGCCGCTCCAAGGCGCTGCTGTCGAAATATGTCCGCGAGCTGGAGGACGAGCTCGGCGCGCTGCTTTTGAACCGCACCACGCGCCAGTTCTCGCTGACCGAATCCGGCCACACCTATTATCAGCGCGCTTCCGAGATCGTGCGCGAGGTCGACAGCCTTGCCGAGACGGTGCGCCAGTCTTCCGGCGACGTCCGCGGTAGGATCAAGCTGTCGGCCGCCCGCACCTTCGCCGATGCGCCGATCGGCCAGTCGCTGGTCGACTTCGCCAGGCAGCACCCTGACATCGTGCTCGACATCCATCTCGACGACCGGTTCGTCGACCTCGTCGAGGAAGGCTTCGACCTTGCCGTGCGCATCTCGCGGCTGGAGAACTCCTCGCTGATCGCCAGGCGGCTGGCGCCGTTCTCGGTCAGGCTTTGCGCATCCCCGGAGCTGATCGCCAAGCACGGCGCGCCGACGCGGCCGCAGGATCTCGCCAACATGCCTTGCATCGTCGACACCAACGGCCGCTCGCTGGCCAACTGGCGCTTCAAGGGCGAAGGCGAGGACTCTGTGAGCGTGGCCGTTTCCGGCCCGATCGAGGTCAACAGCCCGATCGTGGCAAGAGCGGCCGCGCTCTCCGGCCTGGGCTTCGCCATGCTGCCGGATTTCGTCGCCGCCCCCGACGTCGCATCCGGCAAGCTGGTCACCGCGCTCGACGACCGCATCCTGGCGGGTACCGGAATCTTCGCCGTCTACCCGCACCGCCGCTATCTGCCGGCTAAGGTGCGCGTCTTCGTCGACTTCCTGGTGCACTGGTTCAGGACGCGCGACACCGCCTGATGCCTGCGCCGGAACGTCAGCAACGGCGCGCATCGAAGTGAAGCTGCGGCATGTCGCCCAAAAGCGCGCAGCGGTTTTGGGAGAACGACATGCATTGAAATCAATGCGCGTCCCAATTTCGCCCGCTTTCTGTCAACTCTCGGGCTCGCCCCCGAAGTCAATGGAATCACGGCACGGAATGCATCTGAAACGGCAAGCAACCATGCTGGCTTCGGCCCTTGCGGCCACATTAGCCTCGGTCGAGCAGGCTGAAGTGCACCCGCACGTCTTCGCCGAAGCCCGCCTCGACGTCATCCTCAGCGCGGATCACCAAAGTGTGACGGCGTTGCGCCACCTTTGGCGCTTCGACGACCTGTTTTCGAGTACGGTGTTGATGGAGTTCGACAAGAACAACGACCTCAAGCTTGACGACAAAGAGCTCAAGGAAGTGGCCGACACCGTTCATTCCTCGCTGGCGGAGTTCAACTATTTCCAGCTCGTCACGCAGGACGGCAAGGACGTGCCCATGGTGCCGCCGCCGCATCTGATGGCGAACTTCGAGAACGATCAGTTGATCATCCTGTTCGAGTCGCAGCCGAAGGCGCCGATCA
Organism: Mesorhizobium sp. BH1-1-5; assembly: GCF_020165615.1. Taxonomy (NCBI): domain Bacteria; kingdom Pseudomonadati; phylum Pseudomonadota; class Alphaproteobacteria; order Hyphomicrobiales; family Phyllobacteriaceae; genus Mesorhizobium; species Mesorhizobium sp. BH1-1-5. Next base: position 118,986 of record NZ_JAIUIM010000008.1, on the reverse strand, counting down.
AGCTCGCCGGCAAGATCGATATCGGCGTCTACGATCCGACCTTCTATACGGCGATCGACTTCACCGACGACGCCAATCTCAACGTTGAGGGACTGCCTTCGACCTGCACCAGGAAGGTCATCCGTCCCGACCCGGACGAAGCGATCAAGGAAAACCAGAAGACCCTGACGGACGCATTCTTCAACGATCCGACAGGCACCGACATGAGCAAGATCTTCGCCACCAAGCTCGAATTGAACTGCGCGCCAGAAGGATGATCGGGTGATGAGACCGTCGCTGCGTTTGGCCCTCGGCCTCTTGGCCGCCGCCTTGATGGCGACCCATCTGTCGGGCGTGGCCCATGCCCAGAGCTCGCTCGGCATCGGCGTCAATGACGGCATGGCGCCGACCACCACGGGTCCGTTCGCCCATATCCTGATGTGGATCAACCTTCGGCAGCAGGAATTCTACCATTCGTTGGCTGCCGCCATGAAGGCCATGCGCCAGGACGGCAGCAAGCTCTGGCTTTTGATTGGCCTCTCCTTCGCCTATGGCATTTTCCACGCCGCCGGCCCCGGCCACGGCAAGGCGGTGATCTCGTCCTACATGGTCGCCAACGAAGTGGCGCTGAGGCGCGGCATCCTGCTTTCCTTCGTCTCGGCGCTGCTGCAGGGCCTGACGGCGGTGGTCGTCATGATGCTTGCCTATTTCGTGCTGCGCGGCACCTCGATCTCGATGACCGACGCCGCCTGGTTCCTCGAAATCTCCAGCTTTGTGCTGGTGACGCTGTTCGGCGCCTGGCTTTTGTGGCGCAAGCTCGGTCCGTCGATCCTGCGCCTGTTCGGCCGCGCACCCGCCTACAGCCTGTCGGCCGCCCATGCCGGCCATTCCCATGCGGGACACGCGCACGCCCATTCGCATGCGGGCCATTCCCACGCACATGCGCACGCCGCGCATTCCCTGCACGTGCACGAGGATCATGATCACGATCATCATGACCACGCGCATGCCCACGCCCATGGTCATGGCGCGCATGAGCACCACCATCACGCCGCGCACGATCACGGTCACGCCCACCACGACCACGGCCTGGGTGAAGTCTGCGAGACCTGCGGCCATTCGCATGCGCCGGATCCGGCGATGCTTTCGGGCGACCGCTTCGACTGGCGCACGGCCTGGTCTGCGGTGGCCGCCGTCGGCATCCGCCCCTGCTCCGGGGCGCTGATCGTGCTGAGCTTCGCGCTGCTCAACGGGTTGTGGGTAGGCGGGCTGCTGTCGGTGCTGGCGATGTCGATCGGCACCGCGATCACCGTCTCGGCGCTGGCGACGATCGCCGTGACGGCCAAGAACTGGGCGGTCTATTTCGCCGGCGACGGGCGCATCGGCAACCGCATCCATTCCATCGTCGAGATCGGCGGCGCCGCCTTCATCTTCCTGGTCGGACTGCTGCTTCTGTCGGCCAGCCTGTCGGGCGGCGTCTGACTTTTAAGGCTGGCTCGCCAGGGTTGTTGAGATCAGGTCAGGCCGGCCTTACCTGGATATCAACGCACCTTCCCGCCCAGCTCATCATCGATGTGAGCCTGGATAATCTCCTCGAAATTGCTTTCGGCGGCAAAGCCGAGCTTCCGCGCCCGCCTCGCCTCGAACCGAGTCGGCCAGCCTTTGACGATCGCCCATATCGTTTCGTCCGGCTGCTCGCGTATCCGTTTCGCGACCTCGGCGCCGGCAATGCGCTGCAGCGCCTCGATCTGCTCGCCGACAGTGACGGCGACGCCGGGCATGGTGAGGTTGCGGCGCGGCCCCACCGCAGCGCCATCGATTTCCGCAGCGTGGATCAGGAAGCCCACCGCCGAGCGCGGACTGGCATGGGTGTGCAACACCGAGCGCGGCACCGGCAGGATCGCCTCCTGCCCGGCGAGCGGCTCGCGGATGATGCCGGAGAAGAAGCCCGACGCCGCCTTGTTGGGTTTGCCGGGGCGAACGCAGATCGTCGGCAGCCGGATGCCGATGCCGTCGAAGAAGCCTCGCCGCGTATAGTCGGCGAGCAGCGCCTCGCTCATCTGCTTCTGCGTGCCGTATGAGGTGAGCGGCGTCGGATGGAATTCGTCCGGGATGACGTCCGGGAACGGCGCGCCGAACACGGCGATCGACGAGGTGAAGACAAGGCGCGGCGCGAACGCCGCCAGCCGCACCGCATCGAACAGCGCGCGCGTGCCGTCGAGATTGACGCGATAGCCGAGATCGAAATTGGCCTCCGCCTCGCCCGACACGATGCCGGCCAGGTGGAAGATCACATCCGGACGGGAAGCCACGAGGGCAGCCGTAGCGCCGGGCGCGGAAAGATCGCCAGTATGGATCGAGACATCGACGCCGGCGAGCGCCGGCGCCTGCGGCGCCACGATGTCGTGCAGGTCGAGCGCCGTTATTTTTCGCCCGCGCAAGGCACCGTCCCTGGCCAGCCGCGCGATAAGCTTGCGGCCAACCATGCCGGCGGCACCCGTGATCAGAATCCTCATCTTCAGAGACCTTTCTTGCGCTGGCTGCGTCCGCGCAGCCAAAGGACCACGAACAGCCCGACCATGAAGACCACGGCAATGGCAGCGGCCAGGACCGTCGATACCTTGCCCGCGGCCAGCATGATCGTCGGCAGGAAATAGGCGGCGAGACCGAACAGAAGCAGTATCACGGCCGCGGCGATCGCCGCGTTGCGGGTGTCGCGATCCATCAGCAGGCCTTCCTCGTTTCGAGGCTGTTCGGCTTCGTCATCACGGCGCGATCAGTGATAGTGCCGGCGATCGGCAGGCGCGCCATGCGCGTGGTTGTGATCATGATGGTGGTCGTGCTCGTCATGGCTGTCGGCGCACTGGCCGAATTCGGTCTCGACCGTTGCATGCTCGATGCCGTGCTTGGCCGCAAGCCGTTTCTTGATGGCGCTCACCGCTACATGCGGATCGACGCCGTCGTTCAGGCAGGCATGCAGCGTCGCCATGTTGGAGGTCCCGTCGAGCGACCAGACATGCATGTGATGCACCTCGCGCACGCCCTTGACCGCGCCTTCGATGTCCTTGGCGACCACGTCGCGGTCGAGGCTTGCCGGCACGCCTTCGAGCAGGACATGGGCGGCCTCGCGCATCAACGACCATGCCGTCGACAGGATCAGCAGCGACACCAGGACGGAGAGGATCGGATCGATGGGCGTCCAGCCGGTTGCCAGGATGATGAGGGCTGCCGCGATTGCCGCGGCCGAGCCAAGCAGGTCGCCCAGCACGTGCAGGATGGCGCCGCGCATGTTCAGGCTCTCGCGGTCGCCGCCATGGAGCACGAAGAAGGAGGCGAGGTTGACCAGCAGACCTGCCACCGCCACGACCAGCATCGGGCCGCCGAGCACCGGCGCCGGGTTCATCAGCCGCCCCCAGGCCTCGTAGACTATCCACAGCGCGATGACGAAGATGGCTATGCCGTTGGTGTAGGCAACCAACGTCTTCACGCGGGCGAAGCCATAGGTGAGCCGGCCGGTGGCCGGACGCCCCGTCAGGTGGAAGGCATACCAGGCAAGGCCGAGCGCGATCGAATCGGCGAGCATATGGCCGGCATCCGCGAGCAGCGCCAGCGAGCCGGTGAGCAGACCGCCGAGCGCCTCGGCGACCATGAAGCCGCCAGTCAGGCAGGCGGCGATCAGCACGCGCTTCTTGTCGGTCGAACCATGCACATGGCCATGGCTGTGACCGGCCGGGCTATGATCGTGCGAAGCGTGGTCATGCGCCATTGCTGAACTCCTGTCTGACCTGGCCCGACAAGCGGTTTCCCACTGCCGGAGATCGTGGTCTACGCGCCAAAGTCGGCGCGAAAATCCTCGAGTCGCCGCTTCTGGCCGCCCTCGCCATCGAAATTCGCCGGATCGAGCCAGCCTTCATAGGCCTTGCGCAAGGCCGGCCATTCCTTGTCGATGATCGAATACCACGCCGTATCGCGGTTTTCACCCTTGACCACAAGGTGCTGGCGGAAGATGCCTTCGAACTTGAAGCCGAAACGCTCGGCGGCGCGCTTCGAGGGCTCGTTGCGGTTGTTGCACTTCCACTCGTAGCGGCGGTAGCCGAGATCGTCGAAAAGGTATTTCGCAAACAGGAACTGGGCTTCGGTCGCCGCCGGCTTGCGCGAGATCAGCGGACCCCAATAGATGTTGCCGATTTCGCCGACGCCGTTGTTGGCATCGATGCGCATCAGCGTCTGGCGCCCGGCGATCTTGCCGCTTGCCTTGTCGATGACGGTGAAGAACAGCGGATCCTCGCTGGCTTCCACCTTGTCGAGCCAGGGCTGGAAGGCGGCGCGGGTTTCCGGCGGATAGTCGGGCAGCCAGGCGAAACGTCCGCCGACATCCGAAACCGAGGAGGCCTCGTAGAGGCCGTCGCCATGCTTTGCCGCGCTCAGTGGCTCCAGCCTGACGGTGCGTCCCTCGATCGCTTTGCGTTCCGGCCGCGGACGCGGCTGCCAATTCTTCAGATCTTCCGACACCGACCACTCCAATCCGTTGACTTTTCCCAGCGGACGGTCACAAAAACGCTCGCTCACAGAAAGAACCACAGGGACGGGAAAAATGCTCCACACGATCGCGGCCTTCGACCGTCTCGGCGAAGAAAACGCCTTTGCGGTGTTGGCGAGGGCCACCGCGCTTGCCCATCAGGGCCGCGACATCGTCAATCTCGGCATCGGCCAGCCCGACTTCAAGACGCCGCAGCACATCGTCGAGGCGGCGATCAAGGCGCTGCGCGACGGCCAACATGGCTACACCCCGGCAAACGGCCTCTTGGCCACCCGCGAGGCGGTCGTGCGCCGCACGCTGACCACCACCGGCGTCGAGGTGTCGCCCGAGAATGTGATGATCCTGCCCGGCGGCAAGCCGACCATGTTCGCCGCGATCCTGATGTTCGGCGAGGCCGGCACCGAGATCCTCTATCCCGATCCCGGCTTTCCGATCTATCGCTCGATGATCGAGTTCACCGGCGCCACGCCGGTGCCGGTGCCGGTCCGCGAGGAAAACGGCTTTGCCTTCTCGGCAGACGAGACGCTGGCGCTGATCACGCCGAAAACCAGGCTGCTGATCCTCAACTCGCCCGCCAACCCGACCGGCGGCGTCACCCCCCGGGCCGAAATCGAGAAGCTGGTCAAGGGCCTGGAGAAGCACCCTGAGGTCGCCATCATGTCGGACGAGATCTACGACGTCATGACCTACGACGGCGAGACCCACTATTCGCTGCTGAACTTCCCCGAGATTCGCGACCGGCTGATCGTGCTCAACGGCTGGTCGAAGACCTGGGCGATGACCGGCTGGCGCATGGGCTGGTCGATCTGGCCGAATGGCGACAAGGGCGCGCATCTCTACGACAAGGTGCGCAAGCTGGCGGTGAACTGCTGGTCCTGCGTCAACGCGCCGAGCCAGTTTGCCGGCATCGCCGCGATCGACGGCCCGCAGGACGACGTCGACAAGATGATGCGCGCCTTCGACAACCGCAGGAAGATCGTGGTCGAGGGGCTGAATGCGCTGCCTGGCATTTCCTGCATCACGCCGAAGGGCGCCTTCTATGCCTTCCCCAATGTCTCGAAGACCGGCTGGAAGGCGAAGAAGCTCGCCTCGGCGCTGTTGGAGGATGCCGGCGTGGCTTTGATCGGCGGCCCCGATTTCGGCGTGCTCGGCGAAGGCTATATCCGGCTTTCCTACGCCAATTCCGAGGAGAACATCCTGCGCGCGCTGGAGCGGATCGAAGCTTTCTTGAAGAAGTGACCCCCTCATCCGGCCGCTTCGCGGCCACCTTCTCCCCGTTGGGGAGAAGAGGTTGGCGCCGGTGCTGACGATCTCCTCTCCCCTCGCGGAGAGGTCGGATTGCCCTTCGCAATTCGGTTGGCAATCCGGGTGAGGGGGCTTTTCTCTAACCTCTGCCCACAAACGGCATCTTCGTCGCCATCACCGTCATGAACAGCACGTTGGCGTCGAGCGGCAGGCTCGCCATATGCAGCACCGCGTCGGCGACGCGCTGCACATCCATCACCGCCTCGGCGGCGATCGAGCCATTGGCCTGCGGCACGCCGACCGTCATCGGCTGCGCCATCTCGGTCAGCGCATTGCCGATGTCGATCTGGCCGCAGGCGATATCGAAAGGCCGGCCGTCGAGCGCCAGCGTCTTGGTGAGCCCGGTGATCGCATGCTTGGTCGCCGTATAGGGCGCGGAGCCGGGGCGCGGCGCATAGGCCGACACCGAGCCGTTGTTGATGATGCGGCCGCCCATCGGCTTTTGCCGGCGCATGGCGCCGAAGGCCGCGCGGGCGCACAGGAACGAGCCAGTGAGGTTGACGCCGACGACATCGTTCCAGACCTCGACCGGAATCTCGTCGATCAGCGTCGACTTGTAGCCCATGCCGGCATTGTTGAAGAGCAGGTCGACGCGGCCGAAGGCTTCGAGCACAGTCTCGAACATGTCATCGACTTCCGCGGCCTTGCTGATGTCGCAGGCGACGGCCAGCGCCTTGGCTTGCGTCTTCCCCGCCTCGGCGATCGCCTCTTCCAGCACCGTCTTGCGGCGGCCGCAGAACACCGTATTCCAGCCTGCCTTGAGCAGCGCCGTGGCGACGCTTTTGCCGATGCCGGTGCCGGCGCCGGTAACGATGGCGGTCTTCTCTGCTATGGCTGTCATCGCCGTCCTCCCGGTCATGACTGGAAAGACGTGGCATCGCAAATGGAAGCGATCATGGCAAGCAACTGTTGGCGATAAAGCAGGGGCCAACAAAAAGGGCGGCCATTGGCGACCGCCCCGATCTGAACCGTGCTTGGGAGGAGGATAAGCCGGTCCGACTGATTAAAATGATGCGCTTGCTGAGTTAACGAGAGATTAACGACCGGCAAGGGCTCGCCCGATGGCGTTTACCAAGGCTGATTCACCACGGTGAACTGGGCGCGCTTCCGGCCGGCACCTTTGCCGCCGAAACCGTCGCCTCGACATGATCGACCAGGGCGTCCGGCAGGCCGAGCCGGCCGGCCAGCAGGTCGAGATAGCCGCGCTCGGCGCGCGTGTCGGGATCGATCGTCAGCCGCGAGGCGGTGTAGAGCTCGAGCTTCTGCGCATCGGTCTTGGCGCCGGCGACCAGCGTGTCGAGATCGAGCGGGCTTTCGAGCTCTGCAATGAGGAACTTCTCGGCTTCCGCACCGACGCCGGCGAGCTTGAGCTTGTCGGCGATCTTCTTGCGTTCGCCATCGTCGACATGGCCGTCGACCTTCGCCGCCGAGATCATCGCTCTGACCAGCGTCAGCGTGAACTCGGCCTCGCCTTGCGGCGCCTGCGAGGGATGGAAGGCGGTGTCCGCCGGGGGCGGCAGCAATTCAGGCTCGCTGGCAGGCGGCGCCTGCGCCGGTTCCTTGCCGGCCTTGTAGTTCTGGTAGGCCTTGTAGGCGAGGCCGCCGATGGCTGCCAGACCGCCGAGCTTGACGGCCGCGCCCGTCACCTGCCGGCCGGTGCCGGTGCCGAGCAGCACGGCGGCAAGCGCGCCGGCCGCGAGCGGATTGTCCTTCGCCATCTGCACCGCCTGCCCCGCCTTGTCGCGGACAGTCGAGCCGGTCCCAGGGATTTGCGAGCCGAGAAGGTCGTCGAGCAGCTTCTTGGGGTCGAGCATCAATGCCTCCAGAATTGGCCCGGCCGAATGCGCGCGGGCAAGGTTTCGGACCGGCAAGAGGTAGGCCCCGCGCTTTGACATTACAATGACTGCGGACATTTCGCTCGTACGGCGCCGCTGCCGGGCGGACTCGTCATGTGTCGAAACGGCGGAATGCTTCGAATAGGATCACACCGGTTTCGGAAAGGAGCGATTGGATGACGAATGCAGAAAGCCGCGAGCCGGCACGCGATCCGCAGGATCTCGAGCGTCTGCTGATCGATCGGCAATGGGCCGGCGACATCGAGGGCATGCTGGCTCTGTTCGAGCCCGACGCCGTCGTCGACAGCGGCGATGACGAACCGGTTCGCGGCCGGCACGCGATCCGCGCGCTGTTCCAGCAGGGCATCGCCGCGGGTCGCAAATTCCAGCGTGGCGATCAGCGCCCTGCCCTGGTCAACGGCGACCTGGCGTTGACGTCGACGAGGCTGTCCGATGGCAGCATAACCAGCGAGGTCGCACGTCGTCAGAGCGACGGAACATGGCTCTGGGCGATCGACCGTTATTCGGTCGCCTTCTGAGCAATTCCAGGAAAAGTGCGCAGCGGTTAGGCTCGGCGACCTCGCCGTAGCTTTCCGTCCGGAATTGCGTCTGACAAAGAACTAGCTGCCGATATGGCGCTTGCCGCCGCGCGCTTGCGCCAGTTCCACCTGGCGATGGCGTTCGGCATAGCGCGCTCGATCCTCGTCGGAGCGCGTTTCAAAACAGTGCGGGCATGAGACGCCGGCGGTGAATTTCGGCGACAGCCGGTCCTCGACGGTCAGCGGGTGGCGGCAGGCGCGGCAGAGTTCTGCTTCGCCCTCGGTCAGGCCATGCGAGACCGACACCCGCTCGTCGAAGACGAAACATTCGCCTTGCCACAGGCTCTCCTCGGTCGGGACGTCCTCCAGGTATTTCAGGATGCCGCCCTTGAGATGGAAGACGTTTTCGAGGCCGAGCGACCTTACATAGGCCGTCGCCTTCTCGCAGCGAATGCCTCCGGTGCAGAACATCGCCACCTTGCGGCCTTCAAGCTCTCCGCGGTGCTCCTCGAGCCAGGCGGGAAACTCGCGGAAGCTGGTGGTCTTGGGGTCGACCGCGCCCCTGAAAGTCCCGAGCGAGACTTCATAGGCGTTGCGCGTGTCGATGACGACGGTGTCGGCGTCCGAGATCAGGGCGTTCCAGTCTGCCGGCGCGACATAGGTGCCGGCGCTGGTCGCCGGATCGATGTCCTCGACGCCCATGGTGACGATCTCGCGCTTCAACCGCACCTTCATGCGGTGGAACGGCATTTCGGCGGCGCTGCTGTATTTGACTTCCAGCCCGGCAAGGCCTTCGATGGCTTCGAGGTGATCCATCAGCGCGGCAATCGCCTCCTCGCTGCCGGCGACGGTGCCGTTGATGCCTTCCTTCGCCAGAAGCAGCGTGCCCTTGATGCCGCGCCCGCAACAGAAGGCAGCGAGCGGCGCGCGCAGGGCCTCGTGTCCGTCGAGCCGGGCAAACTTGTAGAGGGCGGCGACGCGGACTGGCTGGATTTCCTTAGCTATTGTCATGGCAATGCCACTAGACCGTGCTGAAAGCCGTTTCAAGGCGGACACTGCCGGCGCATGACCACGTGACATCACGACACGCCGCCCTTCGTGGACTTGCCATATCCCTTCTGCTAATCGGTTTAAAACGATCGAAATGGAGACCAGCATATGACCAGCAAGACCGAAAAGCTCCTGTCGCTCCTCAACGGTCAGCCGGTTATCCCGGTGCTCAAGATCGCCAATGTCGCCGATGCCGTGCCGCTCGCCCGTGCGCTTTCGCGAGGTGGTCTGCGGGCCATCGAGATCACGCTGCGCACCGCCGATGCGCTGGAAGCGATCCGCCGCGTCGCCGCCGAGGTCGAGGAGGCGATCGTCGGCGCCGGCACCATTCTCGATGCCAGGCAGTTCGGCGAAGCGGCAAGCGTCGGCTCGAAATTCATCGTCAGCCCCGGCATCACCAGCCAGCTTCTCGACGCGGCCAAGGACAGCCCGGTGCCGCTGCTGCCCGGCGCCATCACGCCCGGCGAGATCATGGCCGCGCGCGAAGCCGGCCTGCGCTTCCTGAAATTCTTCCCGGCCGAGCAGTCCGGCGGCATCGCTTCGCTGAAGGCCTTCGCCTCGCCGCTCGCCGACGTGAAATTCTGCCCGACCGGCGGCATAACGGCCAGGAACGCCGCCGACTATCTGAGCCTGTCCAACGTCATCTGCGTCGGCGGCTCCTGGGTTGCGCCCGACGATCTCATCAAGGCCGGCAAATGGGACGAGATCGAAGCGCTGGCACGTGAGGCGAGCAAGCTCAAGAAGTAATCGGCGCCTTCACCAGGGCAGCGCGCCGTTCTCGTCGAAATAGCCGCCCGTCGGTCCGCCCGGCTCCAGCGTCGCCAGCCGCACGATGATCTCGGCCGCCTGTCGCACCGTGCGGCCGCCCCTGTGCGCATTGAGGTCCGTCGCCGTGTAGCCGGGAGCAGCCGCGTTGACCATGACGCCGCGCGGCGCAAGCTCCCGCGCAAAGGCCAGCGTCACGGCGTTGAGCGCGGTCTTCGAACTGCCATAACCCATGACATTGGGCGACTGGCTGCTGCCGGCCGCGCGCGCCAGCGATCCGAGATAGCTGCTCACCATGACGATGCGGGCAGCGGGCGCCGCCAAAAGCAGAGGCAGGAATGCCTGGGTGACCCGCACCGGACCGAAGACGTTGACGTCATAGGTGGCTTGCATATCGGCGACACCCTCGCGGCTCGGCGGCCGCTGGTAGCGACCGTCCGGGCCAAGCGCGTCGACATAGCCGGGAGCGATGCCGGCATTGTTGACCAGCACCTCCAGGCCAGGCGACTGCGCCGCGACTGCCTTGGCCGCGGCCGCCACGCTGTCATCACTGGCGACGTCGAGCGCGAGCCACTCGACGTCCAACCCTTCGCCGCGCAGCGCTAGCGCAGCGGTCTCGCCGCGCTCGGCGTCGCGCGCGCCCAGCCACACCTTGTAATCCAGTGCCGCGAGCCGGCGGACGGTCTCGAGGCCGATGCCCTTGTTGGCGCCGGTCACCAGCGCGCTCTTCGTCGTCATATCCATGTCTCCTTTTCGATGACCCAGAGATGACGTGAACCGGCCAGCTTTGCGCGCCAAAAGCTCTCAGCCTCTTGCCTAATCCTCTCAACCGGAAATGAGTCACCGCCTCAGTTGGTTGCTTGGCCGCGGTGGATCGGCAATGCTGAAACGATGAACGAAGCGCTTCAGGAATTGATCTCGATCGCCGGCCGCCATGCGCGCGGGCGACGGACGAAGACGGCCATCCCGCGCGTCACTATCGGCCGCAGCGAGGTTCCGACGCCGCCGCTGCCCGAGCTTTGCCAGCCGACCACGCTGTTTGTCCTGCAGGGAACCAAAACGGTCCTGATCGGCGATCGCACGCTTGCCTACAGCGCCGGCAGCTATTTCGTCTATGCGGTTGAAACACCGGCCACCAGCCAGTTGGTCGAGGCGAGCGCCGCGCAGCCTTATATGGCGATTGCCTTCTCCCTCGATACCGAGCTGATCGCCGGCCTGCTCATCGACCACAAGCCGGCGATCGATGGCGACAGCTTCGTGACCAATCAAGTCGACGATTTGCTGCTCGATGCGTGGCGCCGGATGCTGCGGCTGCTCGACCGGCCGGCCGAGATTCCTGTCCTCGCGCCCATGCTCGAACGGGAGATCGCGTTCCGGCTTTTGCAAGGTCCGCAGGGCGAGAAGCTGCGCCAGCTCGCGCGCGCCGACGGCCGCCTGTCGCAGATCCGCCGCGCCACGGCGTGGATCCGGGCGCATTACAACGAGCCGATCGACGTGACGCAACTGGCCGAGCTGTCGCATATGAGCAACGCCGCTTTTCATCGCCACTTCAAGGCAGCGACGGCCATGAGTCCGATCCAGTACCAGAAGCAGCTCCGCCTGCTGGAGGCGCGCCATCTGCTGATCGCGCAACCGGGCAGCGCCGCGCATGTCGCCTTCACCGTCGGCTACGAAAGCGCCTCACAGTTCAGCCGCGAATATGCGCGCCAGTTCGGACTGCCGCCCGCGCGAGATGCCGCGCGGCTTCTATCGAAGGGCGAAGCGGCTGCGCTGGAGATCGACTGAACATGAAAAACCCGGTCGGCTTGCGCCGACCGGGTCAGTTGCCTGGAATGCGGTTATTTGCAGACCTTGACCTTGTCGATCACCTTGTGACCGTGCCGCCAATGCGTCACCAGCTTGGTGACGCAATGATGCTTGTGGGTCTTGATGATCACGGTCTCGGCCTGCGAGGGAGCGACCGCCGCCGATGCCGCAGCCAGCGCCAGAGCTGACGCCAATACAATCTTCTTCATGAATATCCTCAGTTTGGAACGAACTCGTTTTAACCCATCAATGGGGATCGCGTTCCAACCTCACGGGAAGTTTAGCCTGGCGTGAACATGCAGACATGGGAACGCCGATTCAGGTCGCCATATCTGGTTCCCGCTCATGGATTCGAACCACGATTCACGCCTTCAAAGGGCGCTGTCCTACCATTAGACGAAGCGGGAAGACTGGTTGGCCAAACAGGCAGGGCGCATGCCAATGAAAGATAAAAGCCGCGCTGGCGGACCAACGCGGCTTTGCGGCGGGCACGTTGGCTCGCCTATTTCGTTTGGAAGCGCGCGACCGAGAGGAACTTCACCGCGTTGCCGGTGAAGCGGCTTGCGTCCGGCACCTGGCCATCCATCTGGAAGCCGGCGGTATACACTTCGCTCGGCGGCGTGTGCACGATGTTGTAGGCATAGCGCGGCGCCGTCGTCGGGTCGGAAACCGAGGCGATGTTGGCACCGCTGCCCAGCGCCCAGCGCGCGGCCTGCGGCGGCGTCGCCACCACCATGGCCTTGGGTCCGGGCTTCAGATCGTGGGCGGACGCCCTGCCTTCCTTGGCCGTCGTTTTCACATTGCCGCCGATCGCCTGCGCGGGATTGGTCCCGGCCGGGAGGGCGGCGATAGCCTGGCGCGGCGAGGCTGCGTCGACGCCCGACGGATCGTTGAAGGCGGAGCGCGGCTCCGGTTCGGTCAGCGACGCGAGCTGGTATTCGGCGCCGCCACCATCGGCCCCAACGGTTGCATTGGCCTGTTCGAGAACGGCTTTGACCTCATCCTGCTTGCCGGGCTGCGGCCGTGCTGTCGGCAGCACGGAGAACGCGTCGGTCGCGCTCTTGTCCTGCGAAGCCGTTTCGGCCAGCGCCAGAAGCACGTTCTTGTCCTTCGGCGCGAATTCCGCCGGCGTCGAGCGGTCGGGACGCCAGGTCGGCAGCGGGATGTTGTTGACCGCCACCCGCACCGGATCGGTGCTCGCGGCCTCCGCGGCGCTGGCTGTGCCGAACGGAACCTTGTCCGGCACGGGCGCCTGGGCCGTCGCAACCGCTTGCTCCGTCGTCGCCGAGGCATCCGCCGTGGCGAACGGCACGTTCTGCGGCACCTGCTGGCCGACATCGACCTTAGGACGCGGCGCGAAGTCGGGCAGCGGGATTTCCTTGGGCGGCAGCGCGGCGATGATCGTCTCCGGCGTATCCTGCTCCGGCTGCTGCGAATCGTCGGCGCTGGCATCCGCGATCTGCGGGATGTTGGCGCGCTTGGCATCCTTCGGCGAGACAATCGCGATGCCCGGAAGGCTGCTGTTGCGTGCCGTGGCGGCGCTCGCGACCTGGACCTGCTTCACGGCTTTCTGCTGAGGCGCCGGGGCGCTCTCATCGGCGTCGTCGTCGGCCTCGTCGGCGCCGCCGCCGAACCAGGCAAACAGGCCGCCGGACCGCTTGGTCGAGCCGCCGGCGCTGGCCAGTTCGATGTTGGGCGTGCCGGAACCCTTGCGCGACTGATAGGCGGCCAAGGCCTGCTGATAGCCGGGCAACGGCTTGCCGTCGCTCGGCACATGCAGCGTCTTGCCGTTCGGGAACAGGCTGACCAGCTCCTGGCGGCTGATGCCCGGCCAATGGCGCACATTGCCGACATCCATATGCACGAAGGGCGAACCAGAGGTTGGGTAATAGCCGACGCCGCCGCCTTGCATCTTCAGGCCGATGTTGCGCAGCTTCTTCAGCGGCACGCCGGGGATGTAGAAGTCCATCGCCTTGCCGAGCATATGCTGGCTTTTCTCTGCGACGCCGCGGCTGCGCGAGCGCAGCAACGCATTGGTCGAGGGCGAGCGGTAACCGCAGACGACCTGGATATAGTCGGTCGCACCGGCTTCGCGATAGGCTTCCCAGACAAGGTCGAGCAGCCGCGGATCCATCTTGGTCGGCTCGTTGCGGCGCCAGTCGCGCAGAATGATGTTGATCTTGCGCAGGCCTTCCGGATCGTAGCGGCCATTGCGCTTGTAGACGATCTCGGCCTTTTCATGCGTGTGCAGGTGATAGAGCTTGAGCGTACGCACCTCAGCCCTGGCGCCTGACGCCACCGCGGACAGGAATCCGACGGCCAAAATCACGAACGTCAGCCACCTAGGCCAGACGCTCATGTGAAAATGCCGCCCGTTTTTGTGTCGTTCGATTTTGCTCAAATCAAATGGCTTTCAGGCTGCCGTTTGTCCCCGGATTTGACCAAACGGATGCGTCGTTTTCACATCCGAATATCGATCCTAATGGTTAATCATCGTTTATTGAAGCCGAAATGCGGTGATACCGTGGCGATATCCCGTCAAAAATGATGCACAGCATTTCGTGGTAAACCGCTGGTTTAGATCAAGAATCCGGCCTCGGCCAGAACACGATCTGTTACCGTTAGCGTTAATGCGTGATCCCCGCCAACGCCAACCGCTGAAAACCCATGGTTTTCACGTCAAAAGCGACAATTTGACTCGGATTTTAGGCGGGTAAGCTGGCTCGAGGCTTGCCTGTCATGAGGCGAGCCGGTCGACGCGGCCAGCTTCGGGGTCAATGCCATATTCCTTCAACTTGCGGTAGAGTGTCGAGCGGCCGATGCCCAACCGGCGGGCAACCTCGCTCATCTGGCCATTGTAATGATCGATCGCGAGCTTGATCATCTCGAGCTCGACATCGGCCAGCGCCCGCACATTGCCGCGCTCGTCCAACGCCCGAAGCGTTCCGAACCGCGGCTGCGGCCTGGCTGGCGCCTGGCCATCGGGCAAGCCGACCGCCATTGCCTCGGAAACGGCCTCGTCCGCCTGGCGGATCACGTCCGCGGTCGTCTCGGCGACGGCGTATGCCGGTTCCGCTCCGAGATTTACCGTTCCTTCCACCTGCGCCCGGATCTGCGGGAATTCCTCCTCGGTCAGCACATCGCCCTCGGCAAGCACCGACGCCCTGAAGACCGCATTCTCCAGCTGGCGGATGTTGCCCGGCCAGTCATAGGCCTGCAGCATCGCAAGCGCCGCGGCCGATATGCCGGCAAGGCGGCGGCGCGGATCGGTCGGAGCGACCTTTTCCATGAAATGCCGGACAAGGTAGGGAATGTCGTCGCGGCGATCGCGCAGCGGCGGCACGAAGATCGGGTAGACGTTCAGCCGGTAGAACAGGTCCTCGCGGAACTTGCCGTCCTTGACCTGCTGCAGGAGGTTGCGGTGCGTGGCCGAGATCAGGCGGATATCGACCTTGACGGTCGAGCGGCCGCCGACCGGATCGACCTCGCCTTCCTGCACGGCGCGCAGCAGCTTGACCTGGACGTCGAGCGGCAGATCGCCGATCTCGTCCAGGAACAGCGTGCCGGAATTCGCCTCGACGAATTTGCCGGTGTGCTTATCGGTGGCGCCGGTAAAGGAACCCTTTTCGTGGCCGAACAGGATCGATTCGACGAGATTGTCCGGGATCGCGCCGCAATTGACGGTGACGAACGGCTTCGAGCGACGGTCGCCGGTGCCCTGGATGGCGCGCGCCACCAGTTCCTTGCCGACGCCGGACTCGCCCTCGATCAGGATCGGGATGTTGGAGGCCGCCGCTTTCTGTCCAAGGCGTATCACCCGCTCCATAGCCTGGCTGCGCGTGATCATGTCCTTGAAGGTGAGATGGCCGCCGCCGCGTCGCCGCGATACGCGCTTCATCTCGTCCTCGACGGCCTCCACCTTGAGCGCGTTCGAGATCGCTGTCTGCAGCCTGTCGGGCGACGCCGGCTTGACGACGAAGTCGAAGGCGCCGTGCCGCATCGCCGAGACGACGGTCTCGATGCCGCCCTGGGCCGTCTGCACGATGACGGGGATGTTGATGGCGCGCTCGCGCATGGCCTTCAGCACGCCGATGCCGTCGAGGCCGGGCATGACGAGATCGAGAATGACGACGGAGACCTCGCGCGCGTTCGGCCCGTCGAGCACGTCGAGGCCGGCCTCGCCGCTATCCGTGACGATCGCGCTGTGGCCGAACTTGGTCAACGCGGCCTCGACCAGCCTGCGCTGCACCGGATCGTCATCGACTATGAGTATGGAACCTGTCATGACTGTTTGAGTTGTCCGCCCGAGAAAATCCCCATGGATCATCTTGGCACAGGGTTCTAAATAAGGTTTCAAAAAACCCGGTGAACGAATTCCTTAGGATTTGACCGGCTTCTCCTTTCCCTTTGATTCTGGCTCCTTGGTTCAAAAAAGGTATCGTTGATGCGCATGATGTTTGGTCAGCGGCTTGCGGCGTCGTCCGGCCAGGGCGCGGCGGGGCTTGGCGACCTGCCGGAGTGGAATCTTGCCGATCTCTATTCGGGCATGGAAGCGCCCGAGTTGAAGCGCGACATCGCCAGGGCGGCCAGCGAAGCCATCGCCTTCGAGACCCGCTGGAAAGGCACGCTGGCCGCGGAAGCCGGGCGCGGCGCCGCCGGCCGGCTGGGCGAGGCGCTGAAAGCTTATGAGGCACTCGAGGAACTGATCGGTCGCATCGTCTCGTATGCCGGCCTCGTCTATGCCGGCAACACCGCCGACCCGCAGCGCGCCAAGCTCTATGGCGACGTCCAGGAAAAGATGACGGATGCCAGCGCGCATCTCCTGTTCTTCGCGCTCGAGCTCAACCTGATCGACGATGCGGCGATCGAGAGCGCTCTGGCCGCCGACAAGGCCTTCGGCCATTACCGGCCCTGGGTGCTCGACCTCAGGAAGGACAAGCCCTACCAGCTCGAGGACCGCGTCGAGCAGTTGTTCCACGAAAAGTCGGTCACCGGGCGCGGCGCCTGGAACCGCCTGTTCGACGAAACGATGACGGACCTGCGCTTCGAGGTCGACGGCGAGGAACTGACGCTTGAGCCGGCGTTGAACCGGTTGCAGGATTCGAACGGCGAGGTGCGCCGCCGCGCCTCCGAGGCGCTGGCCGCGACCTTCCGCAAGAACCTGCGCACCTTCACCCTCATCACCAACACTTTGGCCAAGGACAAGGAAATCTCCGACCGCTGGCGCGGCTTCCAGGATATTGCCGACTCGCGCCACCTCGCCAACCGCGTCGAGCGCGATGTGGTCGACGCGCTGGCCGCGGCCGTGCGTGAGGCCTATCCGCGGCTGTCGCACCGCTATTACGCGATGAAGGCGCGCTGGCTCGGCATGGAAGTGATGAACCACTGGGACCGCAACGCGCCGCTGCCGGAGACGCCGCAGGCGGTGATCAGCTGGGACGACGCCAGGGACACGGTGCTTTCGGCCTACCAGCGCTTCTCGCCGGACATGGCCGAAATCGCCCGCGGCTTTTTCGATCGCAGATGGATCGACGCGCCGGTGCGGCCGGGCAAGTCGCCCGGCGCCTTCGCCCATCCGACGGTGCCGTCGGCGCATCCTTACGTGCTGCTCAACTACATGGGCAAGCCGCGCGATGTGATGACGCTGGCGCATGAGCTCGGCCATGGCGTGCACCAGGTGCTGGCCGCGGGCCAGGGCGCGCTGATGGCCTCGACGCCGCTGACGCTCGCCGAAACCGCCTCCGTCTTCGGCGAGATGCTGACCTTCCGCTCGCTGCTCGAGCAGACCAGCGACAAGCGCGAGCGCAAAGCCATGCTCGCCCAGAAGGTCGAGGACATGATCAACACTGTCGTGCGCCAGATCGCCTTCTACGAGTTCGAGCGCAAGGTGCATGCCGAACGCAAGAACGGCGAGCTGACCTCGGACAGGCTGGGCGAATTCTGGCTGGAGGTGCAGGCCGAAAGCCTGGGGCCGGCGATCAAGCTGCGCGAGGGCTACGAGGTCTTCTGGACCTACATCCCGCATTTCATCCACTCGCCTTTCTACGTCTATGCCTATGCCTTCGGCGATTGCCTGGTGAACTCGCTCTACGCCGTCTACCAGAATGCCGAGCGCGGGTTTCAGGAGAAATATTTCGAGATGCTGCGCGCCGGTGGCACGAAGCATCACTCCGAGCTTCTGGCCCCCTTCGGCCTCGACGCCACCGACCCCGCTTTCTGGCAGATCGGCCTTGGCGTGATCGGTTCGCTGATCGACGAGTTGGAGGCGCTCGACAATTGACGACAGCAACAGCGCAGGCATCGGCCGCAATAGTTTAGCCGGAACGCATATTAGCAAAGATCTATTCTTGCGCTAAATAGCTGTTCTTGAATAACTCTCCGGCGCATTTTCAACTAGCTTTCGACAAGCCATATGATAGCGTCCGGCCTCAAGCTCAGCCGGACGCATCGCGCAGGCCAGAGATGGCCGGCCGCTACGCTACGGCGAATGCGATGATGGCCGTCGGCTCCGGACAAGGCCGCACGCCGATGGCTCGATTGAAGCCGGCGGTTCCGCCGACCACGGAACCTTTGACGATCCTTGGCGTGAGCTCGTCTTTCCGGGCCTCGACCGACAGATCGGACTGGAGAGGGAAATGAGCACTTTCTTCTACATGCTCCTGGCGTTCGTTGTGGGCATCCTGGTTGGCTGGTTCATCTGGGGCCGCTTGCGCGGCGAACTCGACAGTCTGCGTGGCGATCTCGACCGCACCCGAAGCGAGCGCGACAGGCTGCGCGCCGACAGCGATCGGTTGAAGGGCGAGCTCGACGCCTGTGGCCGTGCCCGCGCCGATCTCGAAAGCCGGTTGCGCGACGCGCCTTCCGGCAAGGCCGGCACCGACAAAACCGCTGCGCCGGCGGCTGCGCTGATGTCGACGCCCGCTGCCGCGACCTCGGCAGCGACGAAGGCCGCCCCGGCGAAGCCGGCCGCGGCAAAGAAGACTGCGTCGGCGAAGCCTGCGGCCAAGTCCGCCGCACCCAAGAAGGTGGCAGCGCCCGCGGCCAAGAAAGCCGCCGCGCCGCAGGCCGCGACCGGCAAGGCCGACAATCTGCGCCGCCTCATCGGCATCGGCCCGGTCAATGAAAGACTGCTCAAAGGCCTGGGCGTCACCACCTATGCCCAGATCGCCGCCTGGACCGCCGACGACGTCAAACGCATCGAAGAGGTACTCAATTTCGACGGCCGTATCGCGCGCGAAAAATGGATCGAGCAGGCGAAACTGCTGGCCGCCGGCAACGAGGCCGAATTCGCCCGCCAGTTCCCGACGGCCGGAACCGCAAGCAACACCTGAACACCCTGCCTGTTGGCAGCAGGGCGGCGTCCTTACGGGCGCCGTCTTTGTTTTGGGCCAGCCGCCTTTGCGCCGCCCGACGCCGCTCTCTCGATTGCGCCACGCGGGGCCCCCATATAGAGCGGTCGACGGCGCTTTGTCCGCACCCTGAGGCCCATGTCCCTGCCCGCAGCCATTTTCCGCAACGACGCGACCGCTCGTCAGACGGTCTTCGACCGGCCGCGCGAGATCATCGTCGCGAACGACGCGGAAGAGTTCACGCCGGCGCTTGAAAGGGCGCAGGCTGCCTCGGACTCCGGCAAATGGCTGGCGGGCTATTTCTCATACGAAGCCGGTTACCTGCTCGAGCCGAAACTGGTGCCGCTGCTGCCCGAAGGCCGCCGTGCGCCGTTGGTCTGCCTCGGCGTCTTCGATGCGCCTGTCGAGCAGGCGGTGCCGCAAAACGCGGGCCCTGTCCGCAACGGCCCGATCTTCGACGCCAGGGCGACATGGTCCGCCGAGGACTATGCCGTCCGCTTCGCGCGTCTGCACAACCATATCCGCAAGGGCGATTGCTACCAGGGCAACCTCACCTTCGCGGTTCGCGCGCAATGGTCCGGCGATCCGCTCGCCGCTTTCGACGCGCTGACCGAACGCCAGCCGGTGAAATACGGCGCTTTGGTCTCGCTCGGCGACCCGATCGTCCTGTCGCGCTCGCCCGAATTGTTCTTCGAGATCGATGCCGACGGCATGATCGAAACGCACCCGATGAAGGGCACCGCGCCGCGCGGCGCGACCAAGGCCGAGGACGCGCGGCTGAAAGCCTTCCTGCGCAACGACGAGAAGAACCAGGCCGAGAACCGGATGATCGTCGACCTTTTGCGCAACGACATCTCGCTGATCAGCGAGGTCGGCACGCTGGACGTGCCGGAACTGTTCCGCATCGAGACCTATCCGACGGTGCACCAGATGGTAAGCCGCGTGCGGGCGAAGCTGTTGCCCGACATCGGCATCCGCCAGGTCTTCGCAGCGCTCTTTCCATGCGGCTCGATCACCGGTGCGCCGAAAATCCGCGCGATGGAAATCCTGCACGATCTGGAGGACGCACCGCGCGACGTCTATTGCGGCGCCATCGGCTGGATCGCGCCAGGCGGCAGGATGCGTTTTTCGGTGACGATCCGCACCATCTCGCTCTTTGCCGATGGCGAGGCCGTCTACAATGTCGGCGGCGGCGTCGTCTTCGATTCGACCGCCGAGGAGGAGTACAAGGAGTGTCTGCTGAAAGCGCGCTTCGCGACGGGAACGGTGCCGGCTTCGAGCTGATCGAGACCATGCGCTGGGAACCGGGTTCCGGCTTCCTGCGCTTCGAGCGCCACCTCGCCAGGCTTTATGCGTCCGCCGCCGAACTCGGCTTCGCCTGCGATCCCGGGCGGATCGGCGAAGTGCTGTCGAACACCGTTGGCGGGCACGGGACTGCCTTGCGCGTGCGCCTTGCCCTGCAGCGTAACGGCGAAGCGACGGCTGCCGCTCAAGCCTACGAACCGCTGCCGGTCGACAAGGTCTGGCGGCTGCAGTTGGCGCGCATCCGGCTCGATTCCGGCGACATGCTGCTGCGCCACAAGACAAGCCGCCGCGAGACCTACCAGCATGCGCGCGCGGAATATCTCGCCACCCGCGCCGACGAAGTGGTTTTGGCCAACGAGCGCGGCGAGCTCTGCGAGGGCACGATCACCAATCTCTTCGCCGACTTCGGCGACGGGCTGCTCGCCACGCCCCGCCTCGACTGCGGCCTCTTGCCTGGAATATTGCGCGGCGCGCTTCTGGACGAAGGCCGCGCCGTGGAAGCGATCTACAGCTTCGACGACCTGAAGGCGGCGAAGGCGATCTTCGTCGGCAATTCGCTGCGCGGGCTGATCCCTGCGACGCTCGGCTGACTGGAGCAGCCGACGATTTTCTGTTTGAAGAATGCATGACCATTCGCCAGCCGACCCATACGCCCTATGACGGGTCTTCAAAACTCTTCACCATCGGGCTGAAGCCGCTCGACTTAGCTCTCTGGATCGAAGTCGATGAATTCCTGTTGCCGCATTTGGCCGAAAAGCGGCGGCTCTATGCGGAGATACCCGAAAAGGTCTTTGTCGAGGAAGACGGCACCCGCGACGCTCAGCGCGAAGTGCTGGACCTGCTCGTAGCCCACCTCGAAGCCGCGCATCCCGGCACGCACCGCCGCAATGGAGCGGATGTCGAGCCCGTCGGTTTCGAGGCGGCGATCGACCGACTGCCTCCTGCCCTGCGCCAGGCGCCGCTCGCACAGGCTTCGCTGCTCGTCCAGGAAGACCTGATCCTGATGCGCCGCGACGAGCGCGGCTGGCGGCTCGCCGCCGGCTCGCTCTGCTTCCCTTCGTCCTGGTCGCTGCAGGAGAAATTCGGCAAGCCGCTGCAGGAAATCCACGAACCGGTGCCAGGATTCGGACCCGGCACCCGGCCAGCCGAACTCATCAACCGCATGTTCGACGGCTTGCAGGGCCAGGCGGTCGAACGCTTCAACTGGTCGATCCAGGCGGATGACAGGCTCTATCATCCGCTTTCCAATGTCGAGCGCATCGATCGCGCCACCAACCGCCCGAGCCGCTTCCCCGACAGTGATATCGACGCCCACGCCTTCATCCGCGTCGAACGCCAGACGCTGCGCAAGTTGCCGGAGTCGCGCGACATCCTGTTCACCATCCGCATCCACCTCGATCCGCTCGCCGTGCTGGCACGGCATCCGGACCGGGCGACGCTGGCGGCCTCGTTCGCGGAGCAGCTCCTGGCCCTCGACCAGCAACAACTCGACTACAAGGGCCTGACCGCCGACCGCGACCGCCTGGTTGCATACCTCAACGGCATCGACAGATCGGCTTAACCACAGGTCAAGTCGGCTTGACCGGCGATTGGCGCTTTTCGCTGGTTTATGACAATGATCTGTGGTGTAGCGCTTGGCCGTCGGGCGAAAAGCGCCCGGTTTTGCGCGTGTTTGAAGGAGTGCTCGAAAAAATGGCGAATGAAAACTGGCCCGTTTACGGTGAAATCACCGGTCCTGTCGTGATGATCGGCTTCGGCTCGATCGGGCGGGGAACGCTGCCGCTGATCGAGCGCCATTTCAAGTTCGACAAGTCGCGCATGACGGTCGTCGACCCGCGCGATACCGACCGCAAGCTGCTCGACGAGCGTGGCATCGCCTTCGTCCAGGAAGCCGTGACCGAGAAGAATTACAAGAAGCTGCTCACGCCGCTTCTGACCAATGGCGGCGGCCAGGGTTTTTGCGTCAACCTGTCGATCGACACCGGCTCGGTGGACCTGATGAAATTGTGCCGCAAGCTCGGTGTGCTCTACATCGACACCGTCGTCGAGCCGTGGCTCGGCTTCTATTTCGACGCCGAGGCCGACAACGCCAGCCGCACCAATTACGCGCTGCGCGAGGCGCTGATCAAGGAAAAGCAGGACAAGCCCGGCGGCCCGACGGCGGTCTCCACCTGCGGCGCCAATCCCGGCATGGTCTCGTGGTTCGTCAAGAAGGCGCTGGTCAACCTCGCCACCGATCTCGGCCTCGATTTTTCCGAGCCTGCGCAGGAAGATCGCGAGGCCTGGGCCAGGCTGATGAAGAAGGCCGGCGTCAAGGGCATCCATATCGCCGAGCGCGACACACAGCGCACGAAGAAGCCGAAGCCGATGAACGTGTTCTGGAACACCTGGTCGGTCGAAGGCTTCATTTCGGAGGGCCTGCAGCCGGCCGAGCTCGGCTGGGGCACGCATGAGAACTGGATGCCGAAGAACGGCAAGAAGCACAAGCACGGCTCCAAGGCGGCGATCTATCTGGAGCAGCCCGGCGCCAACACGCGCGTGCGCAGCTGGTGCCCGACACCAGGCGCGCAATACGGCCTGTTGGTAACGCACAACGAGGCGATCTCGATCGCCGACTTCTTCACCGTGCGCTCGAAGAAGGGCAAGCTTCAATACCGCCCGACCTGCCACTACGCCTACCATCCCTGCAACGACGCCCTGCTGTCGCTGGACGAGATGTTCGGCGCCGCCGGCAAGCCGCAGCCGGTTCACCACGTGCTCGACGAGAACGAGCTGGTCGACGGCGTCGATGAGCTCGGCGTGCTGCTCTACGGCCACGACAAGAACGCCTACTGGTATGGCTCCCAGCTGTCGCTGGCCGAGGCGCGCAAGCTCGCCCCCTACCAGAACGCCACCGGCCTGCAGGTCACCTCGGCGGTGCTCGCCGGCATGGTCTGGGCGCTGGAGAACCCGACGGCCGGGATCGTCGAGGCCGACGAGATGGACTACCGGCGCTGCCTCGAAGTGCAGTCGCCTTATCTCGGGCCTGTCAGGGGCTACTACACCGACTGGACGCCGCTGGACAACCGGCCGGGCCTCTTCCCGGAAGACCTGGACAAGGACGATCCGTGGCAGTTCCGCAACATTCTGCTGCGATAGCAGTCTGCCTGCCAGAGCAATTCCAGGAAAAGCGTGAAACGGTTTTCCGTCGGGGATTGCGCAAAAACAAGGAGATAGAGCGCCTCGCCGTTTCCGTGAAATGGCAAGACGCTCTGCCTCGCCGCCTTGCAATCGCCCGGAAATCGGGCGATTGAAAGGAGCGGACTGAGGAGAGGATTTTTCAAAATGACCATTGCGCGCAAACTGCTTTCGGCAGGCGCCGCGGCTAGCCTTCTGGCTGCGGCCGCCTGCACCACCACCGGTCCCTCGGAGCCCCCGCCCATGGCGGCCCCCAAGGGCGTCGAGGGCAACTGGATCGATGCCAAGGGCACCGGCCTGTCGACCTTCGCGGGCGGCAAGTTCACCACCGTTGCCACCGACACCGGCCAGAAGCTGTCGGAAGGCAGCTACACCATGACCGGAGCGACCTCGGTCGAGATCCACGGCACCTCACTGATCCGCCAGACGCCGGTCAGCTTCAACTGCCTGATGGTCTCCACCAGCCAGCTCAACTGCACCAGCGCCAGCGGCCAGAATTTCGTGCTGACGCGCCGGGCTTGAGGGCCCGCGATATCCAGCGGAAAGGGCGGCGGCGCGGGCCACCGCCCTTTTTTGTGCCGGCAAACATCTCCCTGATTTGTGCTTGCATCGACCGGAACCCGATGTGAACATGACCCGAGGCTGACTGTTATTTTCCAGTCAAGCGAGGGCTTTAAGCACGTTCCAGGTCAGCTTATCCGGGAGACGAGAATGAAGAAGATTGCCGCCGTCCTAGCCCTGTCCGCCTCGACCCTCGGCCTGTCGGCAGGCGTGTCCTTTGCCGACTACACGCTGAACATCCTGCATTTCAATGATTGGCACAGTCGCATCGAAGGCAACAACAAATACGAGTCGACCTGTTCCGCCGACGAGGAGACCAAGGGCGAGTGCATCGGCGGCGCCGGCCGGCTGGTCACCGCGATTGCCCAGGAGCGCAAGAAGCTCGAAGGCCAGAACGTGCTGCTGCTCAATGCCGGCGACAGCTTCCAGGGATCGCTGTTCTACACCACCTACAAGGGCGCCGTGGAAGAGGAATTCCTCAATGAGATCAAGCCCGACGCCGTGACGCTCGGCAACCACGAATTCGACGACGGCGAGACCGCGCTTGTGCCTTACCTCGACAAGGCGAAATTCCCGATCGTCAGCGCCAATGTCGTGCCCAATGACAAGTCCGGCGCCGCGGGCAAGATCAAGCCGTCGATCGTCGTCGAGGTCGGCGGCCAGAAGATCGGCATCGTCGGCGCCGTCACCAACGACACGCTGGAACTCGCCTCGCCCGGCCCGAACATCGCCATCGCCGACGATGTCAAATCGATCACGGCCGAGGTCGAGAAGCTGAAGGCGCAAGGCATCAACAAGATCATCGCGGTGACGCATATCGGCTATAACCGCGAGCGCGACGTCATAGCGAAAATCCCGGGTATCGACGTGGTGGTCGGCGGCCACAGCCACACGCTTCTGTCCAACACCGATCCGAAGGCGGCAGGCCCCTACCCGACGATGGTCGACAACCCCGACGGCTACAAGGTGCCGGTGGTGCAGGCGGCCTCCTACTCGAAATATCTCGGCGAGTTCAAGGTCGTGTTCGACGACAACGGCAACGTCAAGGAGGCCAGCGGCGCGCCGATCTATCTCGACAAGTCGATCGTCCCCGATCCGGCCGTGCTTGCCCGCATCAAGGAACTCGGGGCGCCGATCGAGGCGCTGAAGAACAAGGAGGTGGCCGAGACCACCAAGCCGATCGACGGCAGCCGCGAGAATTGCCGCGCGCATGAATGCGAGATGGGCAATCTCGTCTCTGACGCCATTCTCGACCGCACCAAGGGCCAAGGCGTCGAGATCGTCATCTCGAACGGCGGCGGCCTGCGCGCCTCGATCGACCAGGGCACCGTGACCATGGGCGAGGTGCTGACCGTGCTGCCATTCCAGAACACGCTGGCGACCTTCAAGATCTCGGGCAAGGACCTGGTCGCCGGCCTCGAAAGCGGCCTCAGCCAGATCGAGGACGGCGCCGGCCGTTTCCCGCAGGTTGCCGGCATCAAATATTCCTTCGACAAGTCGGTCGCGCCCAATGCCGGCCGCGTCAAATCGGTCGAGGTGATGGAAAACGGCGCCTGGACGCCGATCAATCCCGACAAGCAGTACCTCGTCGCCACCAACAACTATGTCCGCCAGGGCGGCGACGGCTACAAGGTCTTCGCCGACAAGGCGACCGACGCCTATGACTACGGCCCCGGCCTGGAGCAGGTGGTGGCCGACTATCTCGGCGCGCATCGGCCCTACACGCCGAAGCTCGACGGCCGCATCACCGAGGTTGCGGCAACGACCGCGGCCGCCGAGCCGGCAAAACCAGCCGAGGCAGCAAAACCGGCAGAGACCACGCCGGCTGCGAGCGAACCGTCAATGCCGGCTCTGCCTTCGGGTTCCAGCGACATCGCCGGCACGCCGCCGAGTGTCTCGACCGAGGCCGCTCCGGCATCGGAGGGCACGAAGCCGGCTGAACCCGCCCCGGCGACCCCTGCTCCGGCCCCAGCCGCCGAGCCGGCCAAGCCAGCGGCTGCGCCCGCCGAAACCAAGCCGGCCGAAACCAGCCATACGGTCGCCGCCGGCGATACCTATTGGGACCTGGCGAAGAAGGCCTATGGCGACGCCACCAAGTGGAAGCTCATCTCCGAAGCCAACAAGGGTTATAAACCACGCCGCCTGCCGCTCGGCGCGACGTTGACCATTCCGCCGGCCGCGAAGTAATCGACCAGCCGAATTCATGGCACCCGCCCGGGCAACCGGGCGGGTGTTCCTTTTCCGGGCCCAAACACGATAAGGTGCGGCCAGACGCAGCATTGAAAACCGGCAGGGCATCGCTAGTTTCGCGGCGCTACCGGAGACTGTTCATGACGCTTGCCAGCCCCACCGATGCCAAAGCCGCTAAGGCCGTCGGTTCGCTGTCCGCCGACGCCGCGCCCGTCATGGCGGGCAAGATCGGCATCATGCTGGTCAATCTCGGCACGCCCGACGGCACCGACTTCAAGCCGATGTGGCGGTATCTCAGGGAATTCCTCTCCGACCCGCGCGTCATCGAGCTCAACAAGGCGATCTGGTACCCGATCCTCTATGGGCTGGTCCTGACCACCCGGCCAAAGAAATCCGGCGCCAACTACGCCCGGATATGGAACAGGGAGAAGAATGAATCGCCGCTGCGCACTTTCACCCGCGCTCAGGGCCAAAAACTGGCCGCCGCGCTTGCCGACCTGCCCGATGTGGTGGTCGACTGGGCGATGCGCTACGGCAATCCCTCGACGGCAAGCGTCGTTCAAAAACTGGTCGACCAGGGCTGCGAGCGCATACTGACCTTTCCGCTTTACCCGCAATATTCGGCGACGACAACGGCGACGGCCAACGACCAGCTGTTCCGCGCGCTGATGAAGATCAGGCATGCGCCGGCGATCCGCAGCGTGCCGCCCTACTATGACGAACCGGTCTATATCGAGGCGCTGGCCCGTTCGATCGAGAAGCATCTGGAGACGCTCGATTTCGTGCCGGAGGCGGTGATCACCTCCTACCATGGCATCCCCAAACCCTATTCCGACAGGGGCGATCCCTACCGGGCGCACTGCCTGGAGACGACGCGGCTGCTTCGGGCAAGGCTCGGCTGGGACGAGAAGAAGCTCATCACCACCTTCCAGTCGCGTTTCGGCGCGCAGGAATGGCTGCAGCCCTATACCGACGTGACCGTCGAGAAGCTGGCCAAGGACGGCGTAAAGTCGATCGCCGTCGTCAATCCAGGCTTCTCCGTCGACTGCATCGAGACGCTGGACGAGATCGGTCGCGAGGCTGCCGAAACCTTCCATCACGCCGGCGGCAGGAATTTCGCCCATATCCCCTGTCTCAACGACAGCGCCGAGGGCATGGCCGTGGTCGAGGCGCTGGTGCGGCGGGAATTGTCGGGCTGGATTTAACCGCCTTTGGCGGCTGCTGCGAAAACTGGTACGCAAAAGCCTTCGCTAACCAATATTCGCGATCACCTGATTGTAACGCTGCGGAAACACACTTAAGTGATTCCGTGAAGTCGGTGCCTATTGAGGGAGATACGAAATGGGCTTCAGCGGTTTCGACATTGCCATCATTGTTCTTGTTTTCCTGGTTATCATCCTTCTTTTCAAGGGTATCAAGACGGTACCGCAAGGTTACAACTACACGGTGGAGCGCTTCGGCCGTTACACCAAGACGCTGACCCCTGGCCTCAACATCATCAACCCCATCTTCGAGCGCGTCGGCGCCAAGATGAACATGATGGAGCAGGTGCTCGACGTCCCGACGCAGGAAATCATCACCCGCGACAACGCCATCGTCGGCGTCGACGGCATCGCCTTCTACCAGATCCTCAACGCCGCTCAGGCGGCCTACCAGGTTGCGGGACTGCAGAACGCCATCCTCAACCTCACCATGACCAACATCCGCACCGTCATGGGCTCGATGGACCTCGATGAATTGCTGTCGAACCGTGATGCCATCAACGAACGCCTGCTGCGCGTCGTCGACGAGGCCGCGCATCCATGGGGCATCAAGATCACCCGCGTCGAGATCAAGGACATCAATCCGCCCGCGAACCTCATTGAATCGATGGGCCGGCAGATGACCGCGGAGCGCAACAAGCGTGCCCAGATTCTCGCCGCCGAAGGCCTGAAGCAGTCGCAGATCCTCGAGGCCGAAGGCCGCAGGGAAGCCGCCTTCCGCGACGCCGAGGCGCGCGAGCGCTCGGCCGAGGCCGAGGCCAAGGCGACGCAGGTCGTGTCGGAAGCCATCGCCAAGGGCGACGTCCAGGCGCTGAACTACTTCATCGCCCAGAAATACACCGAGGCGCTGACCAAGATCGGCTCGGCTACGAACAGCAAGATCGTGCTGATGCCGCTGGAGGCCTCGTCGCTGATCGGCACGCTCGGCGGTATCGGCGAAATAGCCAAGGAAGTGTTCAAGAACGACGGCAGCACCGGCACGCAGCGGCAAGCGGCGCGCCCGCCAGTGGTACGCCCGAACGAGAACTGATGTCTGGACCGGTTCGTCGTTTCATGGAAACGCCGAACCGCTCTCCCTTTGTCTTGACGCGATTCCGGGCGGAAAGCCGCTTCACACCTTTCCCGGAATTGCTCCAATAGGTGGGCATTATGATTGACCGTATTGTTTCCGAACTCGGCCCGTGGAACTGGATGGTTCTCGGCATCGTGCTGCTGGTGATGGAAGTCGTGGCGCCCGGCGTGTTCATGCTGTGGATCGGCATCGCGGCCCTCATCATCGGCGCGGTGTCGCTGGCGATCTGGGACGCCGCCTTCTGGACCTGGCAGGTCCAGGTCCTCGCCTTCCTCGTGCTGGCCGTCGTCTCGGCCTATGTCGGCCGGCAGATCGCCGTCAGCCGTCAGGGCACCGTCGACCAGCCGCTGCTCAACCGCCGCGGCGCGCAGATGGTCGGCCGCACGGCGACGCTGGCCGAGCCGATCAAGAACGGCCGCGGCCGCATTCGGCTTGGCGACACGCTGTGGCGCGTCTCCGGTCCCGACCTGCCGGTCGGCGCGCAGGTCCGCGTGACCGGGGCGGCGGATACCGATCTGGAGCTGACTGTCGAGGCGATTTGATCCGCGACGGCACCCCGGGTGCCCTGCGCATCGGTGGGGTCTAAAGCATGTCTCCCGAAAGTGGTAACCGGTTTCGGGAGACATGCGCAAAATCAAAAACCTAAAACGCATGGAGCGAATCTGAAAGATCGCGACGCGCTTTAGGCAGCGCCGATGCGCAACAGATCGTGCAAATGAACCAGACCGATCGGGCGTCCGCTCTCGACGACCATAAGGCTGGTGATGGCGGATGTGTTGATCGTCTGCAGCGCCGTCGCCACCAGCGTGTCCGGGTTTGCCGTCTTCGGCTTCTTGGTCATCACCTGATCGACGCTCATCGTCAGAATGTCGTTGCCGATATGGCGGCGGATATCGCCGTCGGTGATGATGCCGATCAGGGCGCCGTCGGCTGCGGTGATCGCCACGCAGCCAAAGCCCTTGCGCGACAATTCCAGGATTGCCTCGCGCATGCCGGTGCCCGATGGCACGAGAGGCAGCCTTTCGCCGACATGCATGATCTCGCGCAGCTGGGTCAGATTGGCGCCAAGCTGCCCGCCCGGGTGGAAGGTGCGGAAATGGTCCGGCGTGAAGCCGCGCGCCTCGAGCAGCGCGATCGCCAGCGCATCGCCCATGACAAGTTGCAGCAGCGTCGACGTCGTCGGTGCCAGCCCGTGCGGGCAGGCCTCCGGCACGACAGGCAGCAGCAGCACCACGTCGGCGGCACGTGCCAGAGCGGAGGTTTCGCCGGACGTAATGGCAATCAGCGGGATGGAAAAACGCCTGGAATAGGCGACGATGCCCATCAATTCCTTGGTTTCCCCGGACCATGACATGGCGATGATGGCGTCGTCGCGGCCAATCATGCCGAGATCGCCGTGATTTGCCTCCGCCGAATGGACGAAAAAGGCTGGCGTGCCGGTCGAGGCAAGCGTGGCGGCGATCTTGGAGCCGATATGGCCGCTCTTGCCGACGCCGGTGACGATGACGCGGCCCTCGATCCGCGAGATCAGGTCGATCGCGGCGGCAAAAGGCTCTGCCAGCCCGTTTGCGAGCGCGGCGGCGAGCGCCGCCACACCGTGCTGCTCCGTCGCTACCGTTCTCAGCGCCGATTCGATCGCAGCCTGCCTGTCCGGCTGCTTTCTTTCTGGGGACCCCGCATGCATGGCGCAAGCGATTAGCGCTTTGCCGCTCCCCTGTCCAACAGAATTGCCGCGGTCTGCCGATCCGGGCGGCTCTGGAGCTCCCGTCTCAACCCTCCGTTAACCATCCGCATTTACGGTTCGGTAAGTATGGCGCAACCGCGCCGCGCAAGCAGTGGTGACGATGTCCGGGGGCCAGCCTGAAACGAAATTCGGTCGGAGGGGCATTGCCGTTGCAGCACTGCTGCTGACGGCAAGCGCGCTTGCCTTGCTGCGCCCGGCGCCTGCATTTTCGCAGGAAACCGAGCTGCGCGGCGAGGTCTCCGAATCGGCCATACTCGCCGACCAGCAGCGCAAGGCCAGGCAGTTGAGAGCGCAAGGGTCGCTCGATCAGACCCCGCCCGCCGCCGCGGCCGCCCAGGACACGGCACCCACGACTTACCAGCCGTCGAGCCCCGGCGCCGTTGCCGATGACGATCAGGCGGCGGGCGCGACGGACAGCATCTTCGACCAGCCGCAGGCGACAGACGATCCATTGGCCGGCACGAAGGCGCCGGCAAAACCGCGCCGGCCCTCGACGGCTGCCCAGCGTGCTCAGGACGCCAAGGCCGACACCAAGTCGAATACCAAGACCGCCGACAAGAAGAAGGCCAAGAAGAAAGCGGGCGAGGCTACCGACAGCACGACCACCGGCGCGACCACCTCCACCGACGACCAGGCTGATGCGGCAGCGACCGACGACGACGGCAGCAACCGCCGCGCCGTCACCATCGACAGCGTCGACAAGCAGAAGCTCGACCCGGGCCAGGAACGCACGGCATCCATCGATGGCCAGAAGGTCAAGCTGGAGGTCGATCCTTTCGCCGCTCCCGGTGTCAAGGTCGGCACCTTTGTCTTCCGGCCGACGCTCGAGCAAGGCTTCACGGCCACCTCCAACGCCGATTCCAGCAGCACCGGCAAATCGGCGGTCCTGTCCGAGACCGCGCTGCATTTCACCGCGACCTCCGACTGGCGCGAGAATTCGGCTTTGATCACCGGCTACGGCCAGTTCCGCAACAGCGTCTCGGGCGAAAAGATCAAAGATGCGCAGGGCCGCATCGAAGGCCAGCTCAATATCGACCTCGACAACGAGCTGCGGGCCATCGCCAAGCTGGGCTACGAAGCGGCACCCGAATCGGCCTCCGCGCCGGATGCTGTCGCCGGCGTAGACCACCAGCCGTTGCGCCAGACGGTGGACGGCAGCCTCGGCATCGAAAAGGATGTCGGCAAGATGCGTTACACGCTGACCGGCGCGGTCTCGCACGACTTCTATGGCGACGCCGAGCTCACCGACGGCACCACGCTGTCGCAGAAGGATCAGGACAACACGCTCTACACGGCAACCTTGCGCACCGGCTACCAGATATCGCCGGCGCTGACGCCCTTCACGGAAGTCGAGCTCGGCCGCCGGGTTTACGATCTGCGCCTCGACACCGACGGCTTCGACCGCGCCTCGAAGAGGGTTGGCGCGCGCGTCGGCGTCGAACTCGATATGGGCGACAAGCTTTCGGGCGAATTCTCCGTCGGCTGGCTGCGCGAGGCGCTCGACGACAGCCGGCTGCCTGCGATCGCCGGGCCGTCCGTCAATGCCGACCTCAAATGGTCGCCCGAGCGCGGCACAACGATCGGGCTCACCGGAAAGACCGAAGTAGAGACCACCACGACGGCAGACCAGAGCGGCGATATCCTCTACTCCGGCCGTCTGACCGGCGAGCGCCAGATCCGCGCCAATCTGACGGCGAATTCGGCGCTGGGCCTCGACTGGCGCGATTACACCGGCTCCGACGGCCATGACATGATCCTGAGCGCCGAGGCCGGACTGACCTGGTGGCTGAACCGCAATGCCGGGGTCACCACCAAGGTGAGGACGGAGAAGCTTACCAGCAACCTGCCCGGACGCGACTACACCGCCAACAGCATCTATCTCGGCCTGAAGGTCCAGCGCTGAGCGCCGACGGCCGCACCGAGAACGGTAGCTACCGAGGACCGGCGCGGAACGCGCTCGAACTACGTGAGCACCGGCGGCGCAGGAACCTGCCGTTCGCAGGCCGGCCTCAGCTGAATATCGGCATAGGCTAGAACGCCGCCCCGCGACGCTCTACCGGCCGTATCTCATCGAGCAGCGCGCGGATGACGCCGGCCATGCTTCCATTCATGTCGCTGCGCCACAGCGCGAAGGCGACATTGGCCTCCACAAAACCTTCCGGCGAGCCGCAGTCGAAGGTGCGTCCCTTGTAATGATAGCCGTAGAAGGGCTGCTGTTTCTCCAGCTTCAGCATCGCGTCGGTCAGCTGGATCTCGTTGCCGGCGCCGCGTTCCTGGCTTTCCAGGATGCCGAAGATCTCCGGCTGCAGGATGTAGCGGCCGTTGATGAAGAGGTTGGACGGCGCCGTGCCCTGCTTCGGCTTCTCCACCATTTGGGTGATACGGAAGCCGTGATGGGTGTCCTCGCCACGGCCGACAATGCCGTATTTATGCGCCTCGGCCGGGTCGCATTCCTGCACGGCGATGATGTTGTTGCCGGTCTCGGCATAGAGCTCGACCATGTCTTTCATGCAGCTCTTTTCCGACTGCATGATCATGTCCGGCAGAAGCAGCGCGAAGGGTTCGTCGCCAACCAGCTCGCGGGCGCACCAGACGGCGTGGCCGAGGCCCATCGGCACCTGCTGGCGCGTGAAGCTCGTCTGTCCCGGCACCGGCTGCAGCCGCTGCAGGCGGGCGAGCTGGTCGTCCTTGCCGCGCTGGGCGAGCGTGTCGTAGAGCTCGAACTGGACGTCGAAATGATCCTCGATGACCGCCTTGTTGCGCCCGGTCACGAAGATGAAATGCTCGATGCCGGCCTCGCGCGCCTCGTCGACCACATATTGGATGACCGGCCGATCGACGACGGTGAGCATTTCCTTCGGGATGGCCTTGGTGGCCGGGAGGAACCTCGTGCCGAGGCCTGCGACCGGGAAAACTGCCTTGCGAACTCGTTTCATGCTGCGCCACCCTTGCGTTTCGGCCAATTATCCGCTCGGCGGCGCGCTTCGCAATCCCCCCGGACATTTTCACTCCCGAATTCATTTTCACTCCGGAATTCCATTTTCACGCCGGAATGTCGGGTTGACGAGCGAGCAGTGAGCGTGAGAGCTAAAGCCGCGATCCCTCTTTTCGTTCCCGGCGGCACCTATGGTAAACTAAATACTAACCCGGTTCGGCGTTGAATGATCCTTCCTGATTTGACGAAGGAGGAAATGATGTCCGTTCGCAACACCGCGAGACGCCTGGCGGCACTGGTGACCGCCGCCGGCCTCACGCTGGCCTTGCTGATGCCCGCCGGCCCCGCTTTCGCCGATGCCGGGTTCCGCCAGTGGGTTGCGGGCTTTCGCGCCACTGCGGTGGCGGGCGGTGTTTCGGGCGCCGTCTACGACCAGGCTATGAGAGGCATCGAGCCCGACCCGGTCGTGCTGGAAAAGGCCCGTACACAGCCGGAGTTCAGCGCCCCCGCCTGGGATTATTTCGACAACCGCGTGCATGATCAGTCGGTGGCCAACGGCCAGGCGATGGCGAAGAAATGGAAGCCTTGGCTCGATCGGATCGAGGCGCGGTTCGGTGTCGACCGCAATATCCTTCTGGCGATCTGGTCGATGGAATCGAACTATGGCGAGATCCTCAAGCGCGACGACATCATGCGCAATGTCATCCGTTCGCTTTCCACGCTCGCCTATGGCGACGCGAAGCGCTCGAAATATGCCCGCACCCAGTTGATCGCGGCGCTGAAGATCCTGCAGACCGGCGACATCGACGAGAGCCATCTGATGGGCTCCTGGGCCGGCGCGATGGGCCAGACCCAGTTCATTCCGACCAGCTATCAGCGCTACGCGGTCGACATGGACGGCAACGGCAAGCGCGACATCTGGAATTCGATCCCCGACGCGCTGGCGACGTCCGCCAACCTTTTGAAGAAGAACGGCTGGCAGGCCGGCAAGACCTGGGGCTATGAAG
Organism: Mesorhizobium sp. BH1-1-5; assembly: GCF_020165615.1. Lineage (NCBI taxonomy): Bacteria > Pseudomonadati > Pseudomonadota > Alphaproteobacteria > Hyphomicrobiales > Phyllobacteriaceae > Mesorhizobium > Mesorhizobium sp. BH1-1-5. The sequence continues at coordinate 84,565 of NZ_JAIUIM010000008.1, read as the reverse complement.
TGACCATACCGGCCGGCAAGCTGCCCGGCGGCGCAAAGACGATCGCGCAGTGGCAGGCGCTCGGCGTCGCCCGGGCCAGCGGCAAGCCGTTCAAGAACCTGACCGACAAGGCGACGCTGAAAGTGCCGGACGGCCGGGGCGGCCCCGCCTTCCTCATGATCAGGAATTTCTCGGTCATCAAGGCCTACAACAATGCCGACAAATACGCTTTGGCCGTCGGCCTTCTGGCCGACGAGATCGCCGGCGGCACTGGCCTGGTGCAGGACTGGCAACGGCCTTTCACCAAGCTCAGCTTCGAGGAACGGCAGGAGCTGCAGAAGCGGCTTTCCGATCACGGCTATTATGAGGGCAAGTTCGACGGCAAGATCGGCGACGGCTCGAAGGCCGCCATCATGGCCTATCAGGCCAAGGTCGGCTTGACCCAGGATGGCTATCCGAGCATGGAAGTGCTCAAATGGCTCCGCAAGCAGTAGGGCTCGCGGGAGCGCCAGGCATCCTTTCGAAGGCGGCACGGATGCTCTAGCGCTTCACACCTGTGCGTGACCTTGGGCCACGCCAAGGGATGGAGAGGTGTTTGGTGTCGGTCGCGCGTATCAGGCAGGGCATTCGTCGGGCGCCGATCCTGATTCTCGCCCTTGCCGTGCTGGTCGTCACGGCCGCAGGCGCCTTCCACGCACCGGCATTCGCGCAGGAGGAAAGCCGCGGCTGGTCGCTGCGTGATCTCCTGTTCCCGCGCCGCAGCGAACGCGTCGAGCCGCCGGTCGAAGTCCAGAAGGCAAGGCCGAAACCGAAGAAGAAGCCCAAGCCGCGCCCGCCGGCCGAACCCGAAACGCCGATCGTCGAGAAGACGAACGACGCCCGCGTCGTGCTGGTGGTCGGCGATTTCCTTGCAGGCGGGCTGGCCGAAGGCCTGGACACCGCTTTTGCCGACAATCCCGCCGTCCGGATCGTCGCCCGCGCCAACGGCTCGTCCGGGTTCGTGCGCGACGACGTCTACAACTGGCCGGCCGAGATCAAATCGCTGATCGAGACCGAGAAGCCGGCCGCCGTGATCGTCATGCTCGGCTCCAACGACCGCCAGCAGATGAAGGTCGGCGACGTGCGCGAGCAGCCGCGCTCGGAGAACTGGACCAAGGAGTATGAGCGCCGCACCGATGCGCTGGGCAAGGCCCTGCAGGACACCAAGGTGCCGTTCCTATGGGTCGGCATGCCGGCTTTCCGTGTGTCGAAGATGAACTCCGACATGCTTGCCTTCAACGACATCTATCATTCGGCCGCCCAAAGTCACGGCGGCGAGTTCGTCGATGTCTGGGACGGCTTCGTCGACGAGAACGGCGCTTTCGTCACCTCCGGTCCGGACATCAACGGCCAGCCGGTTCGCCTGCGTTCCGACGACGGCATCAACGTCACCAAGGCCGGCAAGCGCAAGCTCGCCTTCTACACCGAAAAGCCGTTGGCCAAGATCCTCGGCCTGGCGGCGCCGGGAAGCGTCACGACCGTGTCGGCGCCAGCCGGTGCCCCAGTCGAGGCGCCGAAGCCGGCCGCCGCGCCCGTCATCGTCGACCGCACCGCGCCGATGCTGCTGGGCGATCCGTCGCTCGATGGCGGCACCGAACTGCTCGGCGCCGCGCAACCGGCCAGAGCCGATCCGAATCTGCCCGGCGAAAAGCTGATCCTGGAAGGCAAGGCGCCGGCGGCCTCGCCAGGCCGCGCCGACGATTTCTCCTGGCCGCCGAAGCCGCCGGCGACCGCGGCTGTCGATCCCGGCCAGACGCCGGCAACTCCTTGACCGATATTCCTGCGTAGAGCAATTCCAGGAAAACTGTGAGCGGTTAAGTTCGGCGTCTTCGCCCTAACCTTCCGTCCGGAATTGCGTAAAACAAGAGGATAGAGCGGTTCGGCGTTTCCACGAAACGGTGAACCGCTCTTGCGGCAATTTCGCGCCAAGCCGAACAATGGCATTGTTGGATTTTGGCCGAAGTCAAAGTCGGGGGCGAATATGTCGGCAACGGGCTATGCCTTGCTTGGGTTCGTGACTTGGTCCCTCTTATTGCTCACATGGATGGAAATCCTGCGCACCCATCTTGTGCTGAGCGGCCGCGTCCCCGCGAATGGCTTCGCACCGGACAATGCCGGCCTTTCGCCCTTCTTGCAGCGGCTGGCGCGCGCCCACGCCAATTGCATCGAGGGCCTTCCCATATTCGGGGGTCTCATGGCCGTGGCCATGATGAGTTCGCGCGCCTCGATTACCGATCCGCTCGCATATTGGTTTCTCGGCGCCCGGCTGGTGCAGTCGGCCATTCATTTGACGTCGACGAGCCCGACCGCAGTCAAGGCTCGGTTTTCAGCGTTCGCGGTCCAGATGGCCATCGGCCTCTATTGGGCGATGAAGCTGTTGCTCAGCTAGAGCGGCGCTTCGCGAAAGGCTGCGGCTCGTTAGCCCCCTTCAGCGCGGCAGCACCGTCGATCCCATCAGCGTCTCGTCGATCGAGCGCGCCGCCTGGCGACCCTCGCGGATCGCCCACACCACCAGCGACTGGCCGCGGCGCACGTCGCCGGCGGCATAGAGCTTGTCGACGCTGGTCCGGTAGTCGCGGTCATTGGCCTCGACATTGTTCGAGCGGCGGCTGTCGGTGACGACCTTGATCCTGCCGTCGAGCTCTTTCATCAGGCTGTCGCCCGCCGGTCCGGCAAAGCCGATGGCGATGAAGGCGAGATCGGCGCGGATGACGAATTCGCTGCCGGCGATCGGCTTGCGCTTGTCGTCGACCTCGCAGCAGCGCACGCCGGTCAGTTGGCCTTCCTCGCCGATGAATTCGAGCGTCGCCACCTGGAATTCGCGCTCGGCGCCCTCGGCCTGCGAGGAGGACGTGCGCATCTTCGTCGCCCAGTAGGGCCATACCGACAGCTTGTCTTCCTTCTCCGGCGGCTGCGGACGGATATCGAGCTGGGTCACGCGTACCGCGCCCTGGCGGAAGGCGGTGCCGATGCAGTCGGACGCGGTATCGCCGCCGCCGACCACGACGACATGCTGGCCGCCCGCGATGATCGGGTGCGAGGGCCACGCCACCGACTGGATCGGCTCGCCGCCGACGCGGCGGTTCTGCTGCACCAGATAGGGCATGGCGTCATAGACGCCGCTGAGGTCGCTGCCCGGAATGCCGGCCGGGCGCGGCGTTTCGGAGCCGCCGCAATAAAGCACGGCGTCGAACTCCTCGATGAGATCGGCCACCTTCATGTCGACGCCGACATTGACGCCGCAATGGAAAGTCACGCCCTCGCCCTGCATCTGCTCGATGCGTCGGTCGATATAGTGCTTCTCGATCTTGAAGTCCGGAATGCCGTAGCGCATCAGCCCGCCGGGGCGGCTCTCGCGCTCATAGACATGCACGTCGTGGCCGGCGCGGCCGAGCTGCTGCGCCGCTGCCATGCCGGCCGGGCCGGAGCCGATGACGGCGACCCGCTTGCCGGTCTTCTTTTCCGGCGGATACGGCCGGATATGGCCGGTCTCATAGGCCTTGTCGGCGATCGCCTGCTCGACCGTCTTGATGGCGACCGGAATGTCCTCGAGGTTCAGCGTGCAGGCTTCCTCGCAGGGCGCCGGGCAGATGCGGCCTGTGAATTCCGGGAAATTGTTGGTCGAATGCAGGTTGCGGATCGCGTTGTCCCAATCGCCATTGTAGACGAGGTCGTTCCAGTCCGGGATCTGGTTGTGGATCGGACAGCCGGTCGGCCCGTGGCAGAACGGAATGCCGCAATCCATGCAGCGCGCGGCCTGTTTCTCGACCTCCTTGTCCGACATCGGCAGGGTGAATTCTCGGAAATGCCGGATGCGGTCGGAGGCTGGCTGGTACTTGTGCACCTGCCGGTCGATCTCGAGAAAGCCTGTTACCTTGCCCATAGTCCAGTCCCTGCTGTCCGAAGGCACGCTTTTGTCGCGCACCCGTTAACCCCTTAGGGCTGCCATGGCAACCGCGGTACGGGGTCAGGATTGTTGGTGAGGATGCCGGCCGGGAAGTCGTCATCCCGGCCATGCCCGAAACTATTCCGCCGCCACGCTCATGCGCATGCGTTCCATCTCGATCAGCGCGCGGCGATATTCCACCGGCATGATTTTTCGGAATTTCGGCCTGAAATTCTGCCAGTCGTCGAGGATCTCGCGACCACGCACCGAACCGGTGAAATGCACGTGGTTCGAGATCAGCTGGTAGAGCCGTTCCTCGTCATGGCTGGTCATGTCGCCGGAGACGTCGACGCGGCCCTTATGGTCGAGGTCGCCGCCATGATGGAGCAGCTTCTCCATCAAATCGTCCTCTTCCGGGACCGGCTCGAGCTCGACCATCGCCATGTTGCAGCGTTCGGCGAAATCGCCCTTCTCGTCCAGCACATAGGCGACGCCGCCCGACATGCCGGCCGCGAAGTTGCGCCCAGTCTTGCCGAGCACGACGACGATGCCGCCGGTCATATACTCGCAGCCATGGTCGCCGACGCCCTCGACGACGGCGGCGACGCCCGAATTGCGCACGGCGAAGCGCTCGCCGGCGACACCGGCGAAGTAAGCCTCGCCTTCGGTCGCGCCGTAGAGCACCGTATTGCCGACGATGATCGAGTCCGCCGCGACGATTCTAGCCTCTTCCGGCGGGCGGATGACGATGCGCCCGCCCGACAGGCCCTTGCCGACATAGTCGTTGCCGGCGCCGACCAGCTCGAAGGAGATGCCGCGCGCGAGGAACGCGGCGAACGACTGCCCGGCGGTGCCGGTGAGCTTCACCTGGATCGTGTCTTCGCGCAGACCCTTGTGCTTGAAGCGCTTGGCGACCTCGCCCGACAGCATCGCGCCCGTCGAGCGATCGACGTTGCGGATCGGCAGCTCGATGGTGACGGGCTGCTTGGCGTCCAGCGCCGGCTTCGCCAGCTCGATCAGCTTGCGGTCGAGCACGTCGTCGATCGGATGCTTCTGCCGCTCGGTCCAGTGCAGCGCCTCATGCGGCGCATCCGGCTTGAAGAACATCTTCGAGAAGTCGAGCCCGCGCGCCTTCCAGTGCTGGATGACGTCGCGCTTCTCCAGGAGGTCGCTGTCGCCGATGATCTGGTCGATGTGCGTGAAGCCCATCTCGGCAAGCAGCGCCCGCACCTCTTCCGCCACGTAGAAGAAGAAGTTGATGACGTGCTCGGGCGTGCCCTTGAAGCGCTTGCGCAGCACCGGGTCCTGCGTCGCGACGCCGACGGGACAAGTGTTCAGATGGCACTTGCGCATCATGATGCAGCCGGCCGCGATCAGCGGCGCGGTCGAGAAGCCGAACTCGTCGGCGCCGAGCAGCGCGCCGATGATGACGTCGCGCCCGGTGCGCAAGCCGCCGTCGACCTGCAGCGCGACGCGCGAGCGCAGCCCGTTGAGCACCAGCGTCTGGTGCGTTTCGGCGAGGCCCATTTCCCATGGGCTGCCGGCATGCTTGAGCGAGGTTAGCGGCGAGGCGCCGGTGCCGCCGTCATAGCCCGAGATGGTGATGTGGTCGGCGCGCGCCTTGGCGACACCCGCCGCGACCGTGCCGACGCCGACCTCCGACACCAGCTTGACCGAGACGTCGGCCGCCGGATTGACGTTCTTCAGGTCGTAGATCAGCTGCGCCAGATCCTCGATCGAATAGATGTCGTGATGCGGCGGCGGCGAGATCAGGCCGACGCCGGGCGTCGAATGCCTGACCTTGGCGATGGTCGCGTCGACCTTGTGTCCGGGCAGCTGGCCGCCCTCGCCGGGCTTGGCGCCTTGCGCGACCTTGATCTGCATCATATCGGAATTGACTAGATACTCCGCCGTGACGCCGAACCGGCCGGAAGCGACCTGCTTGATCGCCGAGCGTTCCGGGTTTTTGCCGCCGCCGGGCAGCGGCAGATAGCGGTCAGCCTCTTCGCCGCCCTCGCCGGTGTTCGACTTGCCGCCGATGGCGTTCATGGCGCGCGCCAGCGTGGTATGCGCCTCCCGCGAGATCGAGCCGAACGACATCGCCCCGGTCGAGAAGCGCTTGACGATCTCGGCTGCCGGCATGACCTCGTCGATCGAAACCTTCTTGCGCCCGGTCTCGTCCGCTGTTCTGATCTTGAACAGGCCGCGGATGGTCTGGGCCCGCGCGGTCGCGCTGTCGATTTGCGCCGAATAGTCCTTGAACGTGTCCCACGAGCCCTGGCGCACGGCATGCTGCAGGCTGGCGACCGCATCGGGCGACCACATATGGGCCTCGCCGCGCATGCGGTACATATATTCGCCGCCGACCTCGAGGTTGTTGCGCAGCACCGGATCGCTGCCGAAGGCGTCCGTATGGCGGCTGAGCGTCTCGGTGGCGATCTCGTCCAGGCCGACGCCTTCGATCAGCGTCGCCGTGCCGGTGAAATACTTCTCGACGAAGTCCGACTTCAGCCCGATGGCGTCGAAGATCTGCGCGCCGCAATAGGACTGGTAGGTCGAGATGCCCATCTTGGACATCACCTTGAGGATGCCCTTGCCGATCGACTTGATGTAGCGCGAGACCACCTCGTATTCGTCGACTTCTTCCGGCAGCTCGCCGCGCTTGTGCATGTCGAGCAGCGTGTCGAAGGCGAGATAGGGGTTGATTGCCTCGGCGCCATAGCCGGCGAGGCAGCAGAAGTGATGCACTTCACGCGGCTCGCCAGTCTCCACCACGAGGCCGACCGAGGTGCGCAGGCCCTTGCGGATCAGGTGATGATGCACGGCCGCCGTCGCCAGCAGCGAAGGGATGGCGATGCGGTCCGGTCCGACCTGGCGGTCGGACAAGATGATGATGTTGTAGCCGCCGGCGACCGCCGCTTCCGCCCGCTCGCAGAGCCGGTCGATGGCGCCCTGCATGCCAGCGGCGCCCTCGTTGGAACCGTAGGTGATGTCGATCGTCTTGGTGTCGAAACGGTCCTCGGTGTGGCCGATGGAGCGGATCTTCTCCAGATCGCCATTGGTCAGGATCGGCTGGCGCACTTCGAGCCGCTTGCGGCGCGACGTGCCGACGAGGTCGAAGATGTTCGGCCGCGGCCCGATGAACGACACCAGGCTCATCACCAGCTCCTCGCGGATCGGGTCGATCGGCGGGTTGGTGACCTGGGCGAAGTTCTGCTTGAAATAGGTGTAGAGCAGCTTCGACTTGTCCGACATCGCCGAGATCGGCGTGTCGGTGCCCATCGAGCCGACCGCTTCCTGGCCGGTGGTGGCCATCGGCGCCATCAGAAGCTTGGTGTCTTCCTGCGTGTAGCCGAAGGACTGCTGGCGATCGAGCAGGCTGACATCCTTGCGCAGCGCGCGCGGCTCGACCGGCTTCAAGTCTTCCAGAATGAGCTGCGTGTTGGCGAGCCAGGTCTTGTAGGGATGCCTGGTCGCGATCTCCGACTTGATCTCCTCGTCGGAGACGATTCGACCCTTCGCGAGATCGATCAGCAGCATGCGGCCGGGCTGCAGCCGCCACTTCTGCACGATCTTTTCCTCCGGCACCGGTAGCACGCCGGCTTCGGAAGCCATGATGACGCGGTCGTCATCGGTGACGATGTAGCGCGCCGGGCGCAGGCCGTTGCGGTCGAGCGTGGCGCCGATCTGGCGGCCGTCGGTGAACACCACCGCCGCCGGTCCGTCCCACGGCTCCATGAGCGCCGCGTGGTACTCGTAGAAAGCCTTGCGGTCGGCGTCCATGAGCTTGTTGCCGGCCCAGGCTTCCGGGATCAGCATCATCATGGCGTGGCTGAGCGAGTAGCCGCCCTGGAACAGGAACTCGAGCGCGTTGTCGAAGCACGCCGTGTCAGACTGGCCCTCATAGGAGATCGGCCACAGCTTCGAGATGTTGTTGCCGAACAGCTCGGAATCGACCGAGGCCTGGCGCGCCGCCATCCAGTTGTTGTTGCCGCGCACCGTGTTGATCTCGCCATTATGCGCGACCATGCGGTAGGGATGCGCCAGCTTCCACGACGGGAAGGTGTTGGTCGAGAAGCGCTGGTGGACCAGGATCAGCGCCGTCTCGAAACGCGGATCCTTGAGGTCCTTGTAGTAGGCGCCGACCTGGTAGGCCAGGAACATGCCCTTGTAGACGATGGTGCGCGCCGACAGAGACACGCAATAGGCGCCGATATCCTTGTTGTCATTCTCGGCGTAGATGCGGCCCGAGATCACCTTGCGCAGCAAATAGAGCCGCGCCTCATATTCCTCGTCGTCGGGAATGTCGGCCGTGCGGCCGATGAACACCTGCCGGTGGAACGGCTCGGACGCGACGATACCCGGCGCCTTCGACAGCGATGAATTGTCGACCGGCACGTCGCGGAAACCGATGAGCGGCAGCCCTTCCGACTGCGCCGATTCGGCAATGATCTCTTCGATATGGGCGCGCAGCGTTGGGTCCTGCGGCATGAACCAGTGGCCGACGCCATATTGGCCGGCCGGCGGCAGGTCGACGCCCTTGGCGGCCATTTCCTCACGGAAGAAGCCGTCCGGGATCTGCACCAGAACGCCGGCGCCGTCGCCGACCAGCGGATCGGCGCCGACGGCGCCGCGATGGGTGAGGTTCTCCAGCATCGCCAGGCCGTCCTCGACGATCCCGTGCGACTTCGCGCCCTTCATATTGGCGATGAAGCCGACGCCGCAGGCGTCATGCTCGTTGCGCGGATCATAGAGGCCCTGCGCAACCATGCCGTTGGCGGTGGTATGAGTCGGGCGTTTAACGGCTGCCGCTTTCGTCTGCGCGGCCTGGCCGTTGATCGCAGATGGCGTCAGTTCCGTCATCGTCCTATCCTCCGTTCTCCACCTTGACCCCGACTGTCTCAGGGCGCTGGTTTGCCTTGGGAAGCGAGAGTGCTTCCCCTTTGATCCTGCTGCACGTCTCGCGAAATCCATCGAACCATAAGGCTATACGCCCGGTTCGCATCCGGTATCGTACAGGCCAGAGCCGGGCCGTCTACCCGCCGCTCGCGACAATGGCCGGAATGGCAATGATGATACGCCAGTCCAGCCTGTTTTGTGCGACAAAATAAGACAGCACTACTGTCCTAAATTTTTTATGGCAGAAATCAGGGAGGCACACAAGACCGATTCACAAAAAACTTGGTGTCACCACGACACAAAATTTCGTGACGGGCGCCGGAAACGCAAGCTTTGGTCCAGGCCTGTCGAGGCGACGCGCTGGCTTCACCGCTTTGCCGACGATTGGCCCTTGCGCTTCGACTGGCGAAGCGGTCAAGTCCCGCCGCTTTTGCCAATCACGATATGGACTTCTCGATGTTCTTTGCATCCGACAACTGGGCGGGCGTCCACCCCGACATTTCGGCCAACCTTTCGCGCCATGCCGCCGGCACCGCTGTCGCCTATGGAGACGGCGATCTGGACCGCGCCGTCTATCGCCGCTTCAGCGAGATCTTCGAGCGCGAGGTGCAGGTCTTCTTCGTCGCGACCGGCACCGCGGCCAACGCGCTTTCGATGGCTGCGCTGAACCGCATCGGCGGCATCGCGCTCTGCCATTCCGAAGCGCATATGAATGTCGACGAGTTCGGCGCGATGGGTTTCTACACCGGCGGCGCGCGCATGGCGCCGGTGCCGGGACCACTGGGACGCATCAACCCTGAAGCTCTCGACCGGGCCATCAAACGCTATTCGCAGGATCTGGCCCCTGCCGGCCAGCCGATGGCGGTCACCGTCACCCAGGCAACCGAGGTCGGCACGGTCTACAGCGTCGACGACGTCCAGGCGATCGCCGAGGTCAGCCGCCGCCACAAGCTGCCGCTGCACATGGATGGCGCGCGCTTCGCCAATGCGATTGCGGCGACCGGCGTCAGCCCGGCCGAAATGACCTGGAAGAGCGGCGTCGACCTCATCTCCTTCGGCGGCACCAAGAATGGCTGCTGGATGGCCGACGCGGTGGTGATCCTCAATCCGGATGTCGGCAAGGACCTGCGCCTGCTGCGCCAGCGCGCCGGGCAGACCTTCTCAAAGGCGCGCTTCATCTCGGCCCAGTTCGAGGCCTATTTCACCGACGATCTGTGGCTGCGGATGGCCGGCCACGCCAATCAGATGGCAGCACACCTGGCCGAGACGATCGAGGATGCGCCGGCGGGCAAGCTCGCCTGGCTGCCGCAGGCCAATGAGGTGTTCGCCATCCTCAACCGCGAGACCGCCGGGAAGTTGCAGGCGGCCGGCGCCAAATTCCACGAATGGGGCTTGCCGCAGGGCTTCGACGGTCATATCGGCGACAGCGAAGCGATCTACCGCTTCGTCGCCAGCTTCGCGACGACGGCGCAGGAGATCGACCATCTCGGCCGGTTGCTGGCTTGAGGGTAAACTGATGACCAGACCGCCTCTCGGCTCGACGATGCGGCTGGTCCTGCCGGCGCCGAATGTGCTGGGCTTCTATGATGGTCGTGTCGATGGCGTTCGCATCTGGTCGGACGAGCCGAACTGGCTCGACGACGGCGCTTATATGCTCGGCATCTGCACCTATGCGATCGTCGATGGATCGCAGGCGCTCGTCTATGACACGCACGTCTCCCTGCCCCATGCCCGCTTCATCCGGCGCACCCTCGAGGACATGGGCGCGACCTCGATACGTGTCGTTCTCAGCCACTGGCATGACGACCATATCGCCGGCAACGAAGTGTTCCAGGATTGCGAGATCATCGCCAACAACCTCACCGCCTCGGCGCTTGAACGCGGACGGACGGACATCGAAAGCAGCAATCCGCCGATCAGGCCGCTCGTGCTGCCCAACAGGATGTTCGAGGACAGCCTCAGCCTGACGGTGGGCACTGTTGCTGTCGAGCTGCGCCAGGTCGAAATCCACAGCCATGACGGCACGGTGCTGCTGATGCCCGACGCCGGCCTGCTTCTGGCCGGCGACACGCTGGAAGATTCCGTCACCTATGTCTCGGAACCGGAACGCCTGAGCGAACATCTGGTCGACCTCGAGCGCATGGCCGGCTGGCAGTTCGACCGCATCCTGCCCAACCACGGTTCTCTGCAGGCGATCGAAGCGGGCGGCTACGACAGAAGTTTCATCGAAGCGACCGAAGCCTATGTTCGAAAGCTGCTTGCCTGCCGGCAAGACCCCGACCTGGCGAAGCAGGATCTAAGGACCTTCGGCAACGACATGTTTGCCACGACGGCGACCGAATATTTCGCGCCATACGAAGCCGTTCACCGGCAGAATGTCGAGGCTGTTCTCGCGGCAAGCGCCGGTAATGCGCGCTAGGCCAGCAAGGGCCGCAGCAGCAGCTCGACGCCGAGCAGGATCAGAAAAATCAGGAACCAGCGGCGGAAAGTCGCCGGGCTGATTTTCTGGCGCAGCACCTGCCCCAGCCACATGCCGAGCAAGGCCGGCAGCACGGCAAGCGCGGACATCGCCAGATGTCCGGCCTCGAAGGCGCCATGCGAGGCGAGGCCCAACGCCAGGGCGATCGTCGACACGGTGAAGGAAAGACCGAGCGCCTGGATCAGGTCGTCCCGGCTCAAGCCCAGCGCCTGGATATAGGGGACGGCGGGCACCACGAAGACGCCGGTGCCGCCGGTGACCAGGCCGGTGAGGAAACCCACGACCGGCGACGACCAGCGCTCGGCGCATGCCGGCACCGTCGGCTGCCGCGCGAGCAGGCTGTAGGCGGCATAGACGATCAATGCCGCGCCGAGGCCGGCGGTCGTCCATTTGACGTTGTCGCTGGCGAGCAGCCGCGAACCGGCGACGGTGCCGATCAGGATGCCCGCCATCATCAGCCACAGCCGGCGCAGGATCGCGGAAAAACTCGGGCCGGCGAAAAGCTGCCAGACATTGGTGACGAAGGACGGCACGATGAGCAGCGATGCCGCCGTCACCGGCGGCATGATGGCGCCCAGCAATCCCATCGCCAGCGTCGGCAGGCCCATGCCGGTCACGCCCTTGACGATGCCGGCGAGCAGGAAAGTGATTGCGACCGTGGCTGTCAGCAGCAGGGAAAAATCGGACATCGCCCTTCATGATCCGTCGCTGCACGCTCCAAAAGAGCCAGAAAGGCTCGTTGCCGGTGGCACAACAAAAAGCGGGGCCTCTCGGCGCCGCTTCCGTCTCGGGAGGGAGACGTCGTCTTTGATGCGGTCCGCGGGTTACGCGGCGGCCTTGGCCTCGATCTGCTTGGCCTTTTCCGAGGACTGGGTGATCGCGATCTTGCGCGGCTTCAGCTCCTCGGGAATGTTGCGCTTGAGGTCGACGAAGAGCAGGCCATTCTTCAGCGTGGCGCCATCCACTTCGACGTGGTCGGCCAGCTGGAAACGGCGCTCGAAGGAGCGCGAGGCAATGCCGCGATAGAGCAGCTCGGAACCCTCGTCATTACCCTCTTCCTTGCGCTCGCCCTTGACGGTCAGCACGTTGCGGTGGGCTTCGATCGAAATCTCGTCTTCCGAGAAGCCGGCAACGGCCATCGAGATGCGATAGGCGTTCTCGCCGGTACGCTCGATATTGTAGGGCGGGTAGGTCTGCGCGGTCTCGGGCTGGCCGAGCGAGTCGAGCATGGTGAACAGCCGGTCGAAGCCGACGGTCGAGCGATAAAGCGGGGAAAAATCAACGTGACGCATAAGGTGTTCTCCTGTTGAGCAACATGGTTTGCGTGTGGCCCGGTGCGAAACCCTCGCAAGGCGTTCCGGATAGGCCAGCGACCCCGACAATCGGCGGCCGCAACCCTCATTTGGGAAGCTCAAAAACCCATTTCAAGGTTTTCGCCGCGGTCGCAATGCGGCCACGTTGATGAACGGCGGATGAACTCGGGCTTCGGCATCCGTTCAGCCGGCCGGCCTTAAGCTTTGGTCAAGTTCGAGCAATTCCAGGAAAAGTGTGAAGCGGTTTTCCGTCCGGAATTGCGTTGAGACAGACAGACAAGCGGCGCCGCCTCTTTTTCCGCGCCGCGACGGGGCCGAACCGGGTGCAACGTCCCTTCCTCCCGGATCGACAGAGGCCGGAAGTGCGCCGGAGGCACTTCCGGCCTTCCTTTGGGAGTTGCCGCGTAAATCCTCGCAACGCCTTTGCTTTTGCCGTCTGGCCGTCTATCACCATGCCGACGCCTCGCCCGTCCGGGCAAAGAACAAGCAACGACGCGCCGAATGACGGATCTTTTCCATCTGACCGAGGACAATCCCGCGCCGCAGAATGCCGCGGGCGGCTTCTTCACCACGCCTGACGGCAAGAAGATCCGCTACGGCATCTTCGCCGCCGTGGCCCGTCCGCTTCAAGGCACTGTCGTCCTGCTGACCGGGCGCAACGAATGCATCGAGAAATATTTCGAAACCATCCGCGATCTCGCCGATCGCGGCTTCGGCGTCGCCGTCCTCGACTGGCGCGGCCAGGGCGATTCCAGCCGCCTGCTGCGCGACCGCCAGCGCGGCTATGTCCGCAGCTTCCGCGACTACATGCGCGACCTCGAGCAATTCTTCGAGGAGATCGTGCTGCCCGACTGCCGCGGCCCCTATTACATCCTCGCCCATTCCACGGGAGCGGTGATTGCGCTGCTTGCCTCGCCGTCGATGGTCAATCGCGTGCGGCGCATGGTGCTGCTGGCACCCTTCCTCGCCGTGCCAGACCTGCAGGTTTCGATAAGCACGGTGCGGCGCGTCTGCGCGATTTTCTGCGCGCTGGGCCTCGGCAGGCTCTACGCCGTGCTCGGTCCGCGGCCGAAAGTTCCGCCCGCCTTCGAAGTGAACAAGGTGACTTCGGATCCCGCACGCTACCGGCGCAATGTCGGCATCTACGAGGCCTGGCCGCAGCTGGCGCTCGGCGGCCCGACGATCCGCTGGCTGAAAGCGGCAGCGGCGGCCGCGGAAGCCGTCAGCGATCCGGATTTCATGGCAAGGGTCAAGGTGCCGATGCTGATCGTCGCCGCCGGCGCCGACCGGGTGGTCTCGACCAAGGCGGTGGAAGCCTATGCCAGGAAACTGCGCGTCGGCTCGCTGTTGATGATCGACGGCGCCGAGCACGAAATCCTGCAGGAGAAGGACATCTATCGCGAGCAGCTCCTGGCCGCTTTCGACGCCTTCATTCCGGGCACCGGCGACGCTCCCTGAGCGCGATCGAAATCCGGCGGCGGCCGGCCGTCGCGGCGCCGTGGATCAACCGCGCAGCGCCGCCATCGCCGCCGCGTGCAGTTCTGGCGTCGCGGCCGCCAGTACGTCGCCGCCCTTCTCGGCCGGACCGCCTTCGAAAGTGGTGATGACGCCGCCGGCCTTCTCGATGAGCGGGATCAGCGCGACGATGTCGTAGGGCTTCAGGCCCGGATCGGCGACGATGTCGATGCTGCCGGCCGCCAGCATGGCGAAGGCATAGCAATCGGTGCCGTAGCGGGCGAGTTGGACCTTTGTCTCGAACTGGTCGTAGCGCTTGCGCGCATCGCCCTTGAACAGGGCCGGCGTGGTCGTGAACAGCGTCGCTTGCGCAAGATCGGTCGTCTTGCGGGTCGCGAGCCTGCGCGGGCCGCCCGGTCCCTCATAGTGCGAACCGGAAGCGTTGGTGTAGAACAACTCGCCGGTGAAAGGTTGCGACATCATGCCGGCGACCGCATCGCCATCGACGGTCAGCCCGACCAGCGTTCCCCAGACCGGGATGCCGGAAATGAAGGCGCGGGTGCCGTCGATCGGATCGATCACCCAGACATGCCGGCTGGAAAGGTTCTGGCTGCCATGCTCCTCGCCGAGGATGCCATGCTCGGGATATTCGGCGGAGATCAGCGCCCGGATGACGCGCTCGGCCTCGCGGTCGGCCTCCGTTACCGGGTCGAAGCTTCCCGCCTCCTTGTTGGCGACCGTCCCCTGGCTGCGGAAGCGCGGCAAGGTCTCGGCGGCGGCGGCATGCGCGATGCGCCGCATGAAATCGGTGCTGATATCCAACTCGTTCTCCACCATCGCGGCTCTTGCCAGCCGCTCTTTCTCGCAGAACAGGCGCGCTGAAAACCGGTCAGGCGCCCGCTTTCTGTTGCCCGAATGCCACATCTGAACCGCCGAAGCGGAATTTCCACATCATATTGAATTAAAAAAGCCCGCTGTCGATTGACATTTGTGCGGCGCACAATAATTTTGTCATCGGACAGGTTTTCCTGTCCATGCCCTCCTTGGGCGTTTCCTCCCTAGACTTCGACCGTGTCGTGAAAACGATGCGGTCTTTTTTTCGAGCAATTCCTGGAAAAGTGTGAAGCGGTTTTCCGTCCGGAATTGCGTTTATAAAGAACTCGGCGCCTCGACCGCGCCGTCACTCCGCCGCGAGCGGCAAATCGACGAAATGATGGTCGGGCATCGACATCAGGTCGGCCGAGAAGCGGGTCAGGTCGCAGGCTAAGGCGTCGAAGCCTGCCGATTTCTGGAACGTCCGTTCATCCATGTAAAGCCCGCGATTGACCTCGACCTGCAGCGCATGCAGATGCCGCGCCGGCCTGCCGTAATGCTCGGTGATGAAGCCGCCGGCATAGGGCTTGTTGTGCGCGACCGTGTAGCCCATGCCGACAAGCAGGCTGATCGCCATTTCGGTGAGCGCCGGCGAGGCCGAGATGCCGAACCGGTCGCCGATGATGAAGTCGGGCCGCACGCCATTGTCGCCAACGCGGATCGAGGCCGGCATCGAATGGCAGTCGATCAGCACGGCATAGCCGAATCTGGCATGCGTCCTGGTCAGGAGCCGCTTCAGCGTCTCGTGATAAGGCTTGTACACCGCTTCGATGCGCGCCACGGCCTCGGCCAGCGGCAGGCGGCCGGGATAGATATCGAGCCCCTCGCCGACCAGCTTCGGCACCGTGCCCAGCCCGCCGGCGACGCGCGCCGAGCGGATGTTGCAGAAGGACGGCACCGGCTCCGCGAACATGCGCGGATCGAGTTCCCAGGGCTCGCGGTTGACGTCGAGATAGGCGCGCGGAAAATTGGCCGCCAGCAGCGGCGCGCCGAGCGGCACGGCGCCGCCGAAAAGCTCCTCGACATAGCAGTCTTCCGACCTGCGTATGGCGTTGCGGTCGAGGCGCGCCATGGCCAGGAAGCGCTCCGGATAGTGGCGGCCGCTATGCGGTGAATTGAACAGGAAAGGGACGCGCTGTTCGGCGCCCGATCGGATTTCGAAGGGTGGAACGACCGAAAAATCCTCGGCTGCCGTCTTCAATTTGTACGAACCAGGAAACAGCACTGCATCATGTCGCAAAACTTGCCACCTTGCGCCCGGCATGTCCAGCATTTCAGGCGGTGAAACCACGCCACGAACCACATGTTGGATGCCCTTCATTCACTTGATGTTTACCGGCTCCACCTCATATACAGGATGGTTAACGGCCTTGCCCGGCGGCAGGCTTGGGGCGGGTGATTCGGACGGGACACGATGGCACGCATTCTGCTGGCGGAAGACGATGACGATATGCGCCGCTTCCTCGTCAAGGCGCTGGAGCGCGCCGGCTACCAGGTGAGCGATTTCGACAATGGCGCCAGCGCCTATGAGCGGCTGCGCGAGGAGCCTTTCTCGCTGCTCCTGACCGACATCGTCATGCCCGAGATGGACGGCATCGAGCTCGCCCGCCGCGCCACCGAGATCGACCCGGACCTCAAGGTGATGTTCATCACCGGCTTTGCCGCGGTCGCGCTCAACCCCGATTCCAAGGCGCCCAAGGACGCCAAGGTGCTGTCGAAGCCCTTCCACCTGCGCGATCTCGTCAACGAGGTCGAGAAGATGTTGCAGGCGGCCTGAGCCGCCTTCGACCTGCATCGGAGCTTGCGTCGGCAAGCACTTCGCCGATGCGACAAACGGAAGCCGTCTTTCCACATTCGCGCTATTGACGCGCCTGATCAAAAGTGGTGTATGCGCGGCTTCGGATGGGCGTGTAGCTCAGCGGGAGAGCACTGCATTGACATTGCAGGGGTCACAAGTTCAATCCTTGTCACGCCCACCATCCTTCCAATAATTTAAGTAGACGACCGGTCCGCGCATGGCGATAGCTATCCGGAATCGACGAGTTTAGCGATCCTCCAGCGGCCCTACGCCGCTGGCTACCCGAGCTCCCCTTCGAACATGACGAGCACACGATTCGACGCCTTGAGCGCGAAGCGCATGGCTTCCTCATAGGCCGGGTCGGCGATCTCCAGCGACGGGAATTCCACAAGGACCATGCGCTTGGCGTCGCGCGCCTCGACGAGCATGGGCGGCCGCTTGGTCGTGTTGGTCCGTGCCTGGTATTTTTCGCCGATGGGCTTCCAGAGGCGGCTGTATTCGGCCTGCGCCTCCTGGTCCGAAATTTCGGTTCCGACGATGAGCCAATATCCCTTCACGCTGAAGCGCTCCCTGATGATTGCCGGCCTACACCATGAACTCGCCGCCATTGATGTGCAACAAATGTCCGGTGACGAACTTGCCCATGTCCGACGCGAGATAGAGGCAGGCATTGGCGACGTCCTCGGCGGTGCCGAGCGTCCTTAGCGGCACCGTCGCTTTCACATGCGCGTAGGTTTCCGCGAGGTCGGGATACCACGCCGCGTTCCTGTCGGTATCCAGCCATCCCGGGGCAATGCTGTTGGCGGTCACCCCGTCCGGCCCGCATTCCAGCGCCACGGCCTTCGCCAGTCCGTGCATGCCGTGCTTGGCGGCGACGACATGCGCCCTGTTTGCCAGCGGGAAAAGCGCATCCGTGCCCGCCATGTAGAGCAGGCGCCCATACCTCCTCCTGCGCATGTGCGGCAGCACCGCCTGGGTCAGGATGAAAGCCGATCCGAGATTGGTATTGATCACCTTCTGCCAGTCTTGGAAGGTAATATCCTCGATACGCTGATGAGGTCTTATCCCCACGCAGGATACCGCGATGTCGACGCCGCCCAGTTCCGCGACCGCTCTTTCGATCAAGGCGTTCATGGCCATCTCGTCGGTGCCGTCGCAAACAGCTGCCAGCGCCTCGACGCCGAGGGACCGCGCCTCGTCAGCGACGGCCTCGATCTTGGCCGCGTCGCTGCCCCCGGTTATGACGATGTGCGCCCCCGCTCGGGCCAGCGCCAGGGCAATGGCCTTGCCGATGTTTTGACCGGCCGCGGTAATGACCGCTACCCGCCCCTTCAAGCCGGGAACTTCCATTTGCTCACCTCTGGTCACAATCGCGCTGATGGACCGTCTCCAGTTCGGACCGGTCGCTTTGCAAGATGAGCAACCAAAGCCGAGGCTCCACCAGGAAGCAAGCCGCCATGGTCCGCAGCCGATAGAACCGTGACACGGCCCGAATAACCGGCTACGCAAGGCTGAAGGCGGGGGGTCGCACTAATTTCAACAGGGGCTCTGCTCTTTGGTCGGCCGGCAACGGCCTGCGGACTGCGATTTCCAATCGCGGGTCTCGACATATGAGCTCTGGCCCGAAAAAGCGTCGTATCTGGTTGCGCCTCTATCGTGAGCTCAAGCGCGCAGGCAAACGCGCCGGCGCGCCGCTTGCCACCCTCGCCCGGATTCGCGAACGGGCGGCAAGGCAAGCCACCCGCGATCGCCTGGCACGACAGCGCGTCGATGCCGCCCGCAGAGCCCACGAGGCGTCGCAGTCTGCCCCCGGGCTGGACAGCTTCATGCTCGTCCGCATCATCGGCAATGACCTGGAGCCGCGGCATAGGAAGGGCCAGTCATACGACAATGTCAGGTTCATCCTGGACAATGAAGCTGAGTTCCCGGACTGCGAGAAATTCTGGATCGTCAACCGCATCGTCGACCCCAAGGAGGAGGCGCGCATCGTCGATCTCCTGCAAAGCCGCGGCCAGAGCTTCCACAAAATCCCGTTCGAGCTCGACGCCTACCGGCAAGTTCCCTGGAACACTGACGGGCTTGCGAGGAACCAATCCAGGTTCACCAATGCCGACAGCCGGCCAGGCGGACAGAATGCATCGCGTTACGAAACGCATCTCCGCCACCGCAAGAACCTCCATGTGATGAACGCCAACACCGCGCGCAACGCGGCATTGGAGCTGGCCCGGGGGCGTGCCAAATGGCTGATGCCTTGGGACGGCAATTGCTATCTGACACAGTCGGCCTTCCAGGAGATCCGATCGGCGATCGGGCAGAACCCATATTTTCACTATGTCATCGTGCCGATGGCGCGCATCGTCGACAACGCGCTGGTCCTCGACGAGACATTCAAGCCGGCCGCGACGGAAGAGCCGCAGATCATTTTTCGCAGCGACACGGCCGAGCTGTTCGATGAACAATACGGCTATGGGCGCCGGCCGAAGATCGAAATGCTGTGGCGGCTCGGCGTCCCCGGACCATGGGACCGCTTTCGCGACGACGCATGGGATTTCCCGCGCCCGGGCTTTTCGAGGGATGCCGGGCTTTTCCAGACTGCGGGCTGGGTTGCGCGCCTGGATTCAGGGCATTCGCATCTGGAAATTGGCCGCGCCGGTTTCCGCGCGCGACTGGGCAAGCGCGACGAGGCGATCGTCGCCATGCTCGACCGCTGCGACGCCGCCGCGATCGCCCAAAAGCTCGATCCCGCGCGCCTGGCCTATTACGACGAGGCCAGGCTCGCCGCGGCCCGAGAAGGGCAGGACCCGCATGTCCGACAGGAGCTGCGCGCCTGCGCGGAGCAGGCGCTTCTGCGCGGTCCGTTCAGCGTCATGGACAAGAGCGGCCGTGCACCCAGCGGCGACCCGCACGACTATTTCCAGCCGGCCCCATATTGGTGGCCGGATCCGCGCAGGCCGGATGGGCTTCCCTATATCCGGCGCGACGGCGAGCACGCCCCCGGCACTGCATTGTATGCGGCGGGCAGCGAAGCCTATGACCGGACACGCCTGCAACGTCTTCTCGACGACACCACCGTGCTTGCCCTGGCGACGACCGTGCTTGGCGAGCCACGCTATGCCGATCATGCCGCGCGGCTCGTCCGGACATGGTTCCTGGACCCCGCAACGAGAATGAACCCGAACATGCGCTACGCGCAGGTGCGTTGGGGCCGCGACAACAATGAAGGCCCGGGATATGGCATCATCGAGCTCGCGGATCTCTACTTCTTTCTCGATGCGGTCAGGCTCATCGAGCGGGCCGGAGCGCTGGACGAGCGGGATAGTCAGGCCTTAAGGGCATGGCTGCGGTCATATTGCGAATGGCTGGACACCGCGCCGGCCGCGCAATTCGAATTCTACCGGCTGAACAATCACGGCGTTTTCTTCGACCTGCAGCGGGCCGCCATCGCGGCATTCCTGGGTGACGGCGCGGCGCTTGCGAAGGCAGGCCTCCATGCCCGCGAAAGGATCGCCGACCAGATCGCGGTCGACGGTTCCTTGCCGGAGGAGTTGTCGCGCACCCGCCCAAGGCACTACGCAATGTTTGCCTTGCAGGGCTGGACATCGCTGGCGCGAATCCTGTCCTCGCTCGGCGACGATCTCTGGGCATATCGGGCGAAGGACGGACAGGGGCTGGTCGCAGCTCTGCGCTGGGTGGCGGCGCATGCCGATACGCTGACCACGATACCGGGCGAAACTTTCGACAAGGAGTGCATCGAGCCCTTGCTGGACGATCTGGCGCGGCATGACGAAACCGCGGGCGCGCAGCCGCAAGCAACGAAGCCGGTCTTCCATCCGGACTGCGCGATTGCGCCATTCTGGATATGGCGGCGCCCCTGACTACCTCGCTCCAAGACCACGCAGCCAGGCGATCCGCCACCTTGCCTTGGCAATCAGCCCGGACCTCGGTCTCTTGCCCTGCACGATGCGTTGCCGGACCTTCCTCACGATCGGATCGGCCGGAGCAGCCTTGACCGCCCGATGCGCCATCGCAACCGCCCTCTCGCGGTCCGCCGCCGTTTCCTGGAGTATCCAGGCCGAACATGCCGCGGCATAGGGATAGCCTGCTTCACCGGCGGCAAAGAAGAATTCGAAATCCGTGGCATAGGGATACCTGTGCGACAGCATCTCTCCAAGCAGCCGCATGATCGTCACCGGTATCTTGCGGCGCGCCTGAAATTGCCGCGTCACCACGGATTTCAACACGGCCTCGCCCGAAGCGTAATCGCGCTCGCGAAAATAGGCCGACGCTATCTTCAACGCATAGGCATCATTGTCCCGATCGAGGGCGCGTGCCTTCTCCAGGACCTCTCGCGCTTGGCCGGGGGAAGCGGTCTGCTCGATGGCCAGGAACGCGGACTGATAGCCGAAGGCGGCTTCACGCGGATCGTAGTCCGCCTCGTGGTTCTTCAATTCGTTGAGAATGATCCCGGCTGATTGCGGCGCATCGTAGAGCGAGGACGAGGGCATGAGAGGCACATCGCCCATCAGCGACGCTATCTCGGCGTAGATGCTGAGTCCCGCGTGGATCCGCCGGCAGCGCGCCATCAGCGCCATCTCGAAGAACGCTTTCAGGGTCTCGTCCGCGAACGCGTCGGCGCCGAAATCGCCGGTCAGCATCGCCCCGGTCTCGGCCTTCAGATAGTCGAGCGTCGCGCGGTGCTGCCCGATCAGCAAGGTCGCCATGCCCAATCGCGAAAGCTCCGAGACGATCGCCCTGGCAAGGGTCGCGGGGATGACCTTTCTGGCATAGACGAGGCTCGCGCGATATCTGCCATGCACGATGTCGCCACTGCGCAGGTGAAGGGCCGCCATCGGGCTCGGAAAACGACTTTCATCGGCCTTGGCGATCGCTTCTTTGACTGCCGTCGAATAGTCGAAGCTGCGCAATGTCGCTGCCTGGCCGACAAGCTGCGTCGGCTCGCCGCGATAATGCCTCAGGATGCGGAGATCGTCGCAAATCCAACCGCGCAATTTCCTCTCCTTGGCGACCTCGCCGAGGCTGCGCCCGGCGAGAACAGCCTCGTCGAGAATGCCGAAGCCGGAGGTCTTGATCTTTTCGCCCAGCCAATGCCTTTCAATGAAATCGGGCGAAAAAATCCTATCGACGGCCTCCACGCTGTGGAACACTTTCTCGGCCGCGCCCCTTCGGCTCCAGGTGAAGCCGAACCGGTAACCAAAGGTGTCGGCCAGCGCCTTGGCGTTCGCCATTGCCAGAAGGCGGCCGCCCAGCCCGTCGATCCTGGTGGCGGCAATCAGTGTCGAGGCTGGATCAGACGGCGCCAAGACGGATGCCGCCCTTCTCGACATGCTCGAGGAACCACGCATAGGTCTGTTTCAATCCATCGCGCAGCGCGTATTTCGGGCGCCAGCCGGTCGCGAACAGGCGAGACACATCCATCAGCTTGCGCGGCGTGCCGTCCGGCTTCGTCGGATCGAAGGTGATCTCCGCGTTCAGGCCGACGACCGAGACGATGGTGCCGGCAAGCTCCGCGATGGTGGCGTCCTCGCCGCTCCCGACATTGACATGGCCGTCGCCGGAATAATTCTGCAAAAGCCAGGCAAAGGCGTCGGCGGCGTCGTCGACATGCAGGAACTCCCGCATCGGCCGGCCCGACCCCCACACCTGCAGGGTCTTTTGCCCGGTAAGCTTCGCCTCATGCGCCTTGCGCATCAGCGCAGGCACGACATGGCTGCTGTCGAGGTCGAAATTGTCGCCCGGACCGTAGAGATTGGTCGGCATGGCCGAGATGTAGTCGACGCCATATTGCCGCCGGTAGGCCTGGCAAAGTTTCAATCCGGCGATCTTGGCGACGGCATACCATTCGTTGGTGGGTTCGAGCGGGCCGGTGAGTAGCGCGTCTTCCGGGATCGGCTGCGGCGCAAGCTTCGGATAGATGCAGGACGAGCCCAGGAACAGGAGCTTCTGCACCCCGCTACGGAAGGCAGCCTCGATGACGTTGGTCTGCACGACGAGGTTTTCGTAAAGAAAATCCACCGGGAAGCTGTCATTGGCGAGGATGCCGCCGACCTTGGCGGCCGCCATGATCACCGCGTCCGGCCGCCGGTCCTCCATCCAGCGGCGCACGCCGGCTTGGTCGAGAAGGTCGAGCTCGCTCCGCGCCACGGTCACGATCTCGCAATCCTCGCCTGCCAGACGGCGCACCAGCGCCGAGCCGACCATGCCGCGATGGCCGGCGACGAAAATGCGCTTTCCTTTGAGATCGAAGCTCTTGTCCATAACGCTATCTCTAAGTGAAACGACCCTTACGTCTCGCGCCGCCGATGCGCGCCAGGTCGGCCCGGACCATTTCCGCCACCAGATCCCTGAAGCCCACCGTGTGCGACCAACCCAAAACCTTCCTTGCCTTGGTGGCGTCGCCAACCAGCGTGTTCACCTCGGTCGGCCGGAAATAGCGCGGATCGACCCGCACCAGCGCGGCGCCGGTTGCCGCATCGACACCAACCTCCTCGGCGCCCTTGCCCTCCCAGCGGACGGTGCGCCCGGCCTCGGCGAAGGCGAGTTCCACGAATTCGCGCACCGAATGGGCCTCGCCGGTCGCGAGCACGAAATCGTCGGGCTCGCCATGCTGCAGGATGCGCCACATGCCCTCGACATAGTCGCGCGCATGGCCCCAGTCGCGACGGGCATCGATATTGCCGAGATAGAGCGTGTCCTGCAGCCCGTGGTGGATCGCGGCGACGGCGCGCGTGATCTTGCGGGTGACGAAGGTCTCGCCGCGCGTCGGGCTCTCGTGGTTGAACAGGATGCCGTTGGCGGCGAACATGCCGTAGGCCTGGCGGTAGTTGACCGTGATCCAGTAGGCGTAAAGCTTGGCCGCCGCATAGGGCGAGCGCGGTCGGAACGGCGTGCTCTCGCTCTGCGGAGTTTCGGTCACCTCGCCATAAAGCTCCGAGGTCGAAGCCTGGTAGAAGCGCACCGACTTCTCCAGGCCGAGAATGCGAGTGGCCTCGAGCAGCCGAAGCGGCCCCAGCGCATCGGCATTGGCCGTGTATTCCGGCGTCTCGAAGCTCACCTGGACATGGCTTTGCGCCCCGAGATTGTAGATTTCGCTGGGCTTCGTCTCCTGGACGAGGCGGATCAGATTGGTCGCGTCGGTCAGATCGCCATGATGCAGGAAAAAGCGCGCGCCGCTCTCATGCGGATCGACATAGATGTCGTCGACGCGCTCGGTGTTGAAGGAAGACGACCGGCGCTTTACGCCGTGGACGATATAGCCCTTGCCGAGCAGCAGCTCGGCCAGATACGCCCCGTCCTGCCCGGTTACACCGGTGATCAGGGCGACTTTGTCTGCCTGGGCGACCTTGTCCGCCATTGCCATATTCGTCCGCGCTTATTTTCGGTAAGCGAATACGATTTGCCGGCGGAACGCAAATCCCCCGCACGGGGGATCGGCTCAGATGCCCGCCGTTGCCAGCAGGGCCTTCATCCTGGCGGTGGCAAGCTCGGCGTCGGCCAGCAGGCCGGCCTGGTCGGAGAGCCGGAAGATATCCGCGTAATGGCATATGCCCCGCGCCGACTGCATGCCGCCCACCATAGTGAAGTGGTCCTGATGCCCGTTCAGCCAGGCCATGAACACGATGCCTGCCTTGTAGTACTCGGTCGGCGCTTCGAAGATCCTGCGCGACAGCGGCACGGTCGGCGCCATCAGCGCGTCGTAGCCAGCACGATCGCCCTCCGCCAACTTCGCCAGCGCGGCATTGGCGACCGGCGCGATGGCGTCGAAGATGCCGAGCAGCGCGTGCGAGTGCCGCCTGCCGTCGCCGGCGATCAGTTCCGGATAATTGAAATCGTCGCCCGTGAACATCACCACACCCTCGGGCAATCGGTCGCGCAGCAGCACCTCCTTGTCGGCATCGAGCAGCGATATCTTGATGCCTTCGACCTTGCCTGCATGCCGCTCGATGATGGCGACGACCGTATCGAGCGCCGCGTCGAAATCGTCGCTGCCCCAGTAGCCCTTGAGCGACGGATCGAACATGTCGCCCAGCCAGTGCAGGATGACCTTGCCCGACGCTTGAGAGAGCAGGCTGTCATAGACGCGGGCGTAATCGTCCGGCCCCGTGGCGACCGCCGCCAGCGCGCGGCTCGCCATCATGATCGCCTTGCCGCCCTCGCCCTCGATGAAGGCGAATTGGTCTTCATAGGCGCCGATGACGTCGTCGAGCGTCTTGGCCGCCGCCGGCGCCAGGTGATCGGTCCCTGCCCCGGATGCGAGGTTGGCGCCCGGCACGGTTTTAGCCTCCGAGATCGAGCGGCGGATCAATTCCTTCGCGCTCGCCCAGTCGAAACCCATGCCGCGCTGGGACGTGTCCATGGCCTCGGCGATGCGGAAGCCGAGCCGCCACAGATGATGGCGGAACGCCATCGTCCTGTCCCAATCGATCGCGGGCCGCGACCAAGGATTGGTCATCGCGATCGGGTCGGCAACGACATGGGCGGCGGCATAGGCGATGCGCGAAAAACGCGCGCCCTCACTCGGCGCGACCGGTTTGCCGACGAGCCGGTAGCTGACCCGGTCTCCGGTTTCCGCAGGCAAGGTGATGTCCATGGAGCTCTCCCGTTGCGGTCGCTATAAATGGAACGTTCCAATAAATCAAGAAGCTTTATGATTCAAGGCGTCCAAGTCGGCGGGCACAGCGCCTCCTTGGTTGAATCCTTGCATTCTCTGGAATTTTGAACCGCTTCAATCAATTTTTCTAGCCTCCATTGGAATCGCGATTGACTCCGATTTAGATCGGTGATTAGAACGTTCCAATAAATTTGCTCAAAAACACGGAGACACGACGAGGATGGCCAGCCGGGCCAAGGCGACGATCCTGGACATCGCCCGCGAGGCCGGCGTGTCCAAATCGACGGTGTCGCTCGTGCTGCAGGGCAGCGGGCTGATCCGGCCTGAAACCGCGGTCAAGGTGCGCAAGGCGATCGAGGATGTCGGCTATGTCTACAACCGCGGCGCCGCCAATCTGCGCAAGGCGCATTCCAACGTCATCGGCATGGTGATCAACGACCTCACCAACCCGTTTTTCGCCGAGCTTGCCGTCGGCATGGAGCGCGTCTTCCAGGCGGCGGGGGTGGTGCCCTTCATCGCCAACACGGCGGAGAACCCGGTGCGCCAGGAAGAGGTGCTGAAGTCGCTGATGGAACAGGGCGTCGCCGGCCTGATCGTGTCGCCGGCGCGCGGCACAACGCCGGGCGCCTTCCGCCGCATTGAAACGGCCGGCGTGCCGATCGTCTTTGCCATGCGCCGCCTGCCCGACAGCCGCATCCCGGTGATCGCGCCGGACAATCATCGCGGTGCGGTGCTTGCCGCCGAGCATCTGATCCGCAGGGGCCATCGCCGCCTGGCATTCTTCGGCGGCTCATCGGACCTCGTCGTCTATCACGAACGCCTGGGCGGCTTCCTCGAAGCCTGCGAAACGCTCGGCATTCCGGCCTCCGACCGGCTGATCGTCGAAGGCGAGACCAGCCGCAAGGGCGGCATGGCCTGCCTGGAGACGGCGCTTGCGACAGCCGAGCCGCCGACGGCGGCGCTGTGCTTCAACGACGCGGTTGCCTTCGGCGCCATGCTGGCCTTGCGCCGGCGCAAGCTGGAGGCCGGCGCGGACTTCGCCGTCGTCGGTTTCGACGACGTCGCCGAGGCCGAGCACTACAGCCCGGCGCTGACCAGCGTTGCCGTCGACACCGCGGGCCTCGGCGAGCGCGCCGCGCACGTCATGCTGAAGATGATCCAGTCGCGCACGACGCGCGCCGAGGACCATATCGGCGCCGTCAGCCTTGTGGTGCGGGAAAGCAGCGGTCCGGACCGCAACAACCAAGTGGGAGACGCGGCATGAGCGTGCGATGGGGACTGATCGGCGCCAGCACGATCGCCAAACAGTTCATGATCGACGCCATCCGCGCGCAAGCCGATGGCGAGATCGCGGCCGTGATGAGCTCGAATCCCGAGCGCGCGGAGGCCTATGCCCGCGAGAACGGCATACCTGCCGCCGTCTCGACCCTCGATGCGCTGCTCGGCGCGGACATCGACGCCGTCTACATCTCGACCACCAACGAATTGCATCTCGAGCAGGGTCTGGCGGCGATCAAGGCCGGCAAGCATGTGCTGTGCGAGAAGCCGCTGGCGCTGACCAGCGCCGATGCGAAGAAAATGGTTTCGGCCGCCAGGAAGGCCGGCATCGTCTTCGGCACCAATCATCATCTGCGCAATGCCGGCGCCCACCGCGCCATGCGCGAGGCGATAGCCGCCGGACGCATCGGCAAGCCGGTCGCGGCGCGCGTCTTCCACTCCGTCTTCCTGCCGGAAAACCTGCAGGGCTGGCGCATCACAAAGCCGGAAGCCGGCGGCGGCGTGGTGCTCGACATCACCGTGCACGATGCCGACACGCTGCGCTTCGTGCTCGGCGACGATCCGGTCGAGATTTCGGCCTTCACGCAGTCCGCAGGCATGGCTGGAAGCGGGCTGGAGGATGGCGCCATGTGCATCTGGCGCTTCAAATCCGGCGTCATCGCGCAATCGCATGAAGGCTTCACGACGAAATTCGCCGGCACCGGCTTCGAGGTTCATGGCTCGGAAGGCTCGCTGATCGCCACCAATGTGATGACGCAGAAGCCGGTCGGCTCTGTGCTGCTGCGCAGCGCGAGCGGCGAGGAAGAACTGAATTTCGACCGCGAGGATCTCTACACGCGTTCGCTGCGCCAGTTCCATGCCGCGATCCGCGGCGAGGGCCAGCCTTCCGCCACCGGCGAGGACGGCATCTGGTCGCTGGCTTCCGCCGAGGCGGCTCTGCAGTCGGCGAAGACCGGCAAGACTGTTTCGATCGATCCGAAACTCGGGAGCGGAAATTGAGCAAGGTCATTTCCGCGTCCCAGGCGGCCAGCCTGATCAAGGACGGCATGGTCGTCTCGGTATCGTCGTCGAGCGGCCTCGGCTGCCCGGACGCCGTGCTTGCGGCGATCGGCGAGCGCTTCGACACGGAAGGCCATCCGAAGGCGATCACCACGCTGCACCCTATTGCCGCCGGCGACATGTACGGCATCAAGGGCATCGACCATCTCGCCAAGCCGGGTCTGTTGAAGCGCACGCTCTGCGGCTCCTATCCGTCCGGCCCCTCCTCCGCCGAGCCGCCGCAGATCTGGAAGATGATCGGCGACAATTCCGTTGCCGCCTACAACGTGCCCTCCGGCATCCTGTTCGACATGCATCGCGAGGCCGCCGCCAAGCGGCCGGGCGTGCTGACCAAGGTCGGTCTCGACACCTTCGCCGATCCGCGCCACCAGGGCTGCGCCATGAACGCCGCGGCCAGCGAGCCGGTCGTTTCGGTTGAGCAGTTCGACGGCGAGGAATGGCTCTATTTCCGCGCCATCGTGCCCAACATCTCGATCATCCGCGCCACCACGGCCGACGAACGCGGCAATCTCACCTACGAGCATGAAGGCGCCTATCTCGGCGGGCTGGAACAGGCTTTGGCGGCCCGCAACAATGGCGGCATCGTCATTGCGCAGGTCAAGCGCGTCGTCGAGAACGGCACGCTGAAGCCGCATGACGTGCGCGTGCCGGGCGTGCTGGTCGACCATATCGTCGTCGCGCCGGATCAGTTGCAGACGACGCTGACGCCCTACGATCCGGCGATCTCGGGTGAGATCTTCCGGCCGCTATCGAGCTTCCGCAATGCCGAGATGAACGTCCAGAAAGTGATCGCACGCCGCGTCGCCATGGAATTGCGCGACGGCATGGCCGTCAACATCGGCTTCGGCATCTCGGCCAATGTGCCGCGCATCCTTCTCGAGGAAGGCCAGCACGGCAAGGTCACCTGGGTGATCGAGCAGGGCGCGGTCGGCGGCGTGCCGCTGCTCGACTTCAAGTTCGGCTGTGCCTCGAATGCCGAGGCGATCATGCCCTCGCCGCACCAGTTCATCTATTTCCAGGCCGGCGGGTTCGATGCCTCGCTGCTCTCCTTCCTGCAGATCGACCGGCATGGCTCGGTCAACGTCTCGAAGCTTTCGGCGCGGCCGCATGTCACCGCCGGCGCCGGCGGTTTCGTCGACATCACGTCGCGGGCGAAGAAGATCGTTTTTTCCGGCTTCTTCAATGCCGGCGCCAAGCTCTCGCTGGCGAACAGCGGCGTCCGCATCGACCAGGAAGGCAAGGTCAAGAAGGTGGTCGAGGAGGTCGAGCACATCTCCTTCTCGGGAAAACGCGCCGTCGCTCAAGGACAGGACATCACCTATGTCACCGAGCGCTGCGTGATGAAGCTGACGCCAGACGGGTTGATGGTGACGGAGCTGGCGCCAGGCATCGACCTCGAACGCGATGTGCTGGCGCAGGCCGAGATCCCGCTTGGCGTCGCCAACGACCTCAAGACCACACCCGCCGCGCTCTATCAGGACCGGCCGATCGGCCTGTCGCTCAATGGCGGCGCTTCGCTCGGAGGCGCGCATGGCTGAGCGTCTCGTCACTTTCGAGCGGGAAGGCGCCATCGGCATCGTCACGCTGCGCCGTCCGGATAAATTCAACGCGCTCGACATCCCGATGCTGCGCGCGCTCGAAGCGGTGCTCGACGACGCGGAACTGGCCGAGGGCGTCCGCGCCGTGCTCATCCGCGGCGAAGGCAAGGGCTTTTGCGCCGGCGGCGACGTCGAGGCCTGGGGCGCGATGAGCGCCGCCGATTTCCAGGTGCAATGGGTCCGCTACGGCCACCGCGTCTTCGACCGCCTGGCGCGGCTTCGGCAGCCGACCATCGCGGTTCTGTCCGGCCATGCGCTCGGCGGCGGACTGGAACTGGCCGCGGCTTGCGACTTCCGCGTCGCCGAGACGCAGATAAAGCTCGGCTTCCCCGAAACCTCGATCGGCGTCGTGCCAGGCTGGTCGGGCACACAGCGCGCCGTGCGCCGCTTCGGTGCACAGATCGTGCGCCGGATGGCGATTGGCGGCGAGATTTTCCTGGCGGCCGATGCCCTCGCGCATGGCATCGTCGACCGGCTGGTCGAAACCGGCAAGGCTTTCGACGAAGCCAGGACCTGGGCCGAAAAGATCGCCGAGCGCGGCCCGCTGGCGACCGAGGCCGCCAAGCTGATGATCGGCGTTGCCGAAGGCGAGGAAGACGCAGCCGCGGCCGAGGCGCTGGCCAGCGGCTTCATTGCGCTCACGGCCGACCTCAAAGCCGGCGTCGGCGCCTTCAAGGCCAAGCAGAAGCCGGCCTTTACGAGATCCTAGAGAAGACATGATGAACGCACCGCTCAACATTGCCATGCCGGCCGAGGCGTCCCAGGCGCCGAAGGCCTACAAGCTCTTGATCGACGGCAGGCATGTCGACGCCCGCGACGGCCGCGGTATCGAGCGCGTCAGCCCCGGCCATGGCTTCGTCGTCTCCCGCTATGCGCAGGCGGGCGCGGCGGACGTCGAGGCGGCGGTGCTGGCCGCGCACAAGGCCTTCGAGACCGGCCCCTGGCCGCGCATGAAGGCGTCGGAACGCGCGGCGGTGCTGCTGAAGGCCGCCGACCTGATCGAGATCCGGCTGGAAGAGATCGCCCGCCTCGACGCGCTGGAATCCGGCAAGCCGATCGCCCAGGCGCGCGGCGAGATCGGCGGCGCGATCGACATCTGGCGCTATGCCGCTTCGCTCGCCCGCACGCTGCATGGCGAAAGCTACGCCAATCTCGGCGACTCCATGCTGGGCGTCGTGCTGCGCGAACCGATCGGCGTCGTCTCGATCATCACGCCGTGGAACTTCCCGTTCCTGATCGTCAGCCAGAAGCTGCCTTTCGCGCTCGCCGCCGGCTGCACGGCGGTGGTCAAGCCGAGCGAGATGACCTCAGCCTCGACCTTCGTGCTCGGCGACATCCTGCTCGAAGCCGGGCTGCCGGCCGGCGTCGTCAATATCCTCGCCGGCTTCGGCGCCGATGTCGGCGCGCCGATGGTCAGCCATCCGCTCGTCGAGATGGTCTCCTTCACCGGCTCGACCCGCGTCGGCAAGATGACCATGGCCACGGCGTCCAATTCGCTCAAGAAAGTCTCGATGGAACTCGGCGGCAAGAACGGCCAGATCGTCTTCCCCGACGCCGACCTCGATGCAGCAGCGGATGCCGCGGTGTTCGGCGGCTTCTTCAACGCAGGCGAATGCTGCAATGCCGGCAGCCGCCTGATCGTGCATGAGGCGATCGCCGACGACTTCCTGAACGCAGTCAAGGCGCTGTCCCAGAAGGTCCGCGTCGGCGATCCGCTCGACGACCGCACCAAGGTCGGCGCGATGATCTCGGCCGATCATGTGGAAAAGGTAGCCGGCTATGTAACGGCGGCGAAAATCGAGGGCGGCAACGTTTTCACCGGCGGCGCCCGGCTTGCATCCAATGCCGGGCAATACCTCGATCCGACCATCATCCGTAACGTTACAGAGGATATGGCGATCGCACGCGAGGAAGTGTTCGGCCCGGTGCTGTCCGTGCTCACTTTTGAAACGATTGAAAAGGCATTGCACATTGCCAACAACACGCCCTATGGTCTGTCTGCAGGGGTATGGAGCGGTGGCGTCGACACGTGCATGTCGGTGGCGCGCGGTGTGCGTTCGGGGACGGTTTGGGTGAATACGTTCATGGAAGGTTATCCCGAACTGCCCTTCGGCGGCTACAAGCAGTCCGGTCTCGGACGCGAACTCGGCAAACGCGCCGTCGAGGACTATACCGAGGAAAAGACAATCCAGTTTCATCGCGGCCAGCGCACCGGTTGGTGGGTCGGCTGAGTTGGGAAACCCCGGCGGACACCCGCCGGTTATGTGTATGCAACAAGGGAGGTAGTACATGTTGCGCAAACTGCTTATCGGAACGGCTCTTGCGACGAGCTTTGCGTTCTCGGCGCATGCCGCGGACGTCAAGGAAGTGCAGATGCTGCATTGGTGGACGTCGGGCGGCGAAGCGGCTGCTCTGAACGTGCTGAAGCAGGATCTGGCCAAGGAAGGCTATGCCTGGAAGGACGTGCCGGTGGCCGGCGGCGGCGGCGACGCCGCCATGACCGCGCTGAAGGCGATGGTCGCGGCCGGCAACTACCCGACCGCCTCGCAGATGCTCGGCTACACCGTGCTCGACTATGCCGCCGCCGGCGTCATGGGCGACCTGACCGAGACCGCCAAGAAGGAAGGCTGGGACAAGTCGGTTCCGGCCGCCCTGCAGAAGTTCTCCGTCTATGACGGCAAGTGGGTTGCCGCTCCGGTCAACGTCCACTCCGTCAACTGGCTGTGGATCAACAAGGCGGTGATGGACAAGATCGGCGGCACCGAGCCGAAGACCTTCGACGACTTCATCGCTCTGCTCGACAAGGCCAAGGCTGCCGGCGTCACCCCGCTCGCTCTGGGCGGCCAGAACTGGCAGGAAGCCACCATGTTCGACTCCGTCGTGCTGTCGACCGGCGGGCCGGAATTCTACAAGAAGGCGATGAACGACCTCGATGACGCGTCGCTCAAGTCCGATACGATGAAGAAGTCGTTCGACAATCTCGCCAAGCTCGTCACCTATGTCGACCCGAACTTCTCGGGCCGCGACTGGAACCTCGCCACCGCGATGGTCATCAAGGGCGACGCGCTGGTTCAGGTCATGGGCGACTGGGCCAAGGGCGAGTTCCACGCCGCCAACAAGACCCCGGGCACCGACTTCCTCTGCTACCGCTTCCCCGGCACCGACGGCTCTGTGATCTACAACTCCGATATGTTCGGCATGTTCAACGTTCCGGACGACCGCAAGGCCGCCCAGGTCGCTCTGGCCACCGCAACGCTCTCGAAGAGCTTCCAGTCGGCCTTCAACGTGGTGAAGGGTTCGGTCCCGGCCCGTACCGACGTGCCGGACACCGACTTCGACGCTTGCGGCAAGAAGGGCATCGCCGACCTGAAGAAGGCCAATGAAGGCGGCACGCTGTTCGGCTCGCTGGCGCAGGGCTACGGCGCCCCGCCGGCCGTCGCCAACGCCTACAAGGATGTCGTGTCGAAGTTCGTCCATGGTCAGATCAAGACCTCCGACGAAGCCGTGACCGAGCTGGTCAAGGCGATCGACGACGCCAAGTAAGCTTCGCTTGAACTCAGGTCTCCCCTGCTTCGGCGGGGGAGGTCTCCTGTCGACAAAAAGGTGTGGGAAAGACCCTGGTGCGTTTTAGCGCCGGGCCGTCTCCGACCAACCGGTACTGGACGAGCCGATGAGCACAGTTGCCGAAACCCAGATCAAGCTGACACCGGAGCACGACGCCCGTCCCGGCGCATCGGTCCGGTCGCGGCTGCAGGACCTGCTGCCGAAGATCGTATTGGCGCCGAGCTTCGCGGCGACGATCGTCTTCGTCTATGGCTTCATCCTTTGGACGATCTATCTGTCCTTCACCAATTCCAAGACCTTCCCGTCCTATGACATCACCGGCCCCCGCGCCTATCAGCGGTTATGGCGCTGGACCTTCGAGAGCGACCCGCCGTCGAGCTGGTACACCTCGATCACCAATATGGGCATTTTCGGCTTCCTCTATATCGGTATCTGCCTGGCGCTCGGCCTGTTCCTGGCCATCCTGCTCGACCAGAAGATCCGCGGCGAAGGTGTCTTGAGGCCGATCTATCTCTACCCGATGGCACTCTCCTTCATCGTCACCGGCGTCGCCTGGAAATGGTTCCTCGACCCCGGCCTCGGCCTCGAGCAGACGCTGCACCAATGGGGCTGGACGAGCTTCCACTTCGACTGGATCAAGAACAAGGATTTCGTCATCTACACGGTGGTGATCGCCGGTGTCTGGCAGGCCTCGGGCTTCATCATGGCGATGTTCCTGGCCGGGCTTCGCGGCATCGACGGCGAGATCATGAAGGCGGCGCAGATCGACGGCGCTTCCACCTTCCAGCTTTACCGCCGCATCGTCATTCCACTGCTGCGGCCCGTGTTTCTCTCGGCCTTCATCGTGCTCGCGCACCTCGCCATCAAGTCCTATGACTTGGTCGTCGCGCTGACCAGCGGCGGCCCCGGCGGCTCGGCCTGGCTGCCGTCCAACTTCATGTATGAGTTCACCTTCAAGCGCAACGAAATGGCGGTCGGCTCGGCAAGCGCGGTGATCATGCTGATGACGCTGACCGCGATCATCGTGCCTTATCTCTATTCCGAGCTCAGGGAGAAGCCGCGATGAGCGCTGTCACCTCGCCTGCCCGTCCGGCTTCGAGCGGCATGAGCGCCAGGACGATCAACCGCATCGTCATCTACGGCCTGCTCGCGCTGTTCGCGATCTTCTACCTGATGCCGCTCTTCGTCATGCTGGTCACCTCGTTCAAGACCATGGACGAGATCCAGAACGGCAACATGCTGTCGCTGCCGCAATCGCCGACCATCGAGCCGTGGTTCAAGGCCTGGGGCGAGACCTGCGTCGGCCTCACCTGCGCCGGCATCAAGGGCTACTTCTGGAACTCCATCAAGATGGTGGTCCCGGCGGTGCTGATCTCGACGCTGCTCGGCGCCTTGAACGGCTATGTGCTGACCAAATGGCGCTTCCGCGGCCACACGCTGGTCTTCGCGATGATGCTGTTCGCCTGCTTCATCCCGTTCCAGTCGGTGCTGCTGCCGATGGCGACCATCCTCGGCAGTCTCGGCCGCTTCGGCGTCACCCTGCAGAACGCGACGGGTTTCAACTTCGGCCTCGGCAATTCGACGGTGAACCTGGCCTTCGTCCACGTGGTCTACGGCCTCGGCTTCACCACCTTGTTCTTCCGCAACTATTACGAGGCCTTCCCGACCGAGCTGGTCAAGGCCGCGCAGGTCGACGGCGCCTCCTTCTTCCAGATATTCCGCCGCATCATGCTGCCGAACTCGATGCCGATCTTCGTCGTCACCGTCATCTACCAGTTCACCAACATCTGGAACGACTTCCTGTTCGCTTCCGCCTATGCCGGCACCGGCGACGTGATGCCGATGACGGTGGCGCTGAACAATGTTGTCAACACCTCGACCGGCGTCGTCGAATACAACGTCAACATGGCGGCGGCGATGATCGCCGCCCTCCCCACCCTGATCGTCTATGTCGTCGCCGGCCGCTATTTCGTGCGCGGGCTGATGGCCGGCGCGGTCAAGGGCTGACCCTATTTTCTGAAGGAACGACCATGGCTTTTCTGGAAATTGATGGGCTGAAGAAGCGCTTCGGGAATGTCGAGATCCTGAAGGGCATCAATGTCGAGCTCGAAAAGGGCGGCTTCCTCGTCCTGGTCGGCCCGTCCGGCTGCGGCAAGTCCACGCTGCTCAACACCATCGCCGGGCTGGAGCAGATCACCGAGGGCGAGATCCGCGTCGAGGGCCGCGCGATCAACGACCTGCATCCTTCGAAGCGCGACATCGCCATGGTGTTCCAGAGCTACGCGCTCTATCCGAACATGACGGTTGCCGGCAACATCGCCTTCGGCATGGAGATGCGCGGCGTGCCTGCGGCGCAGCGCCAGGCGGCGATCGACAAGGTGGCCAAGATCCTGCAGATCGGCCACCTCCTCAACCGCAAGCCCAGCCAGCTTTCCGGCGGCCAGCGCCAGCGCGTCGCCATGGGCCGGGCGCTGGTGCGCGATCCGAAACTCTTCCTGTTCGACGAGCCGCTCTCCAATCTCGACGCCAAGCTGCGCGTCGACATGCGCATCGAGATCAAGCGCCTGCACGCCACGACCGGCACGACGATCGTCTATGTCACGCACGACCAGATCGAGGCGATGACGCTGGCGACCAAGATCGCCGTCATGCGCGACGGCGAGGTGCAGCAGTTCGGCACGCCGGCCGAGATCTACAACAATCCGACCAACATCTTCGTCGCCGACTTCATGGGCTCGCCGGCGATGAACCTGATCCCGGCCAAGATCGACGGCAATGGCAGCGGGCTTTCCGTGGTGCTCGACCGCGAGGCGCGCCAGCCGATCGTGCTGCCGATGCCCGGCGCGCCCGCCGGCCTTGCGGCCTTCAAGGACAAGCCAGTGATCTTCGGCGTCCGACCCGAAGCGCTGACCGATCCGGAGGGTGCCGAGCGCAACGGCTCCAGCATTGCCACCGCCGACTGCCACATCGAAGTGGTCGAGCCGGCGGGATCGGACACTTTCGCGGTCACCAATCTTGGCGGCAAGGGCGTGGTGGCGCGGCTCAGGGCCGATGCCAAGATCCAGCCCGGCACCAGCACGCCCTTGGCCTTCAACCTCAGCAAGGCTGTGTTCTTCGATCCGGCGACCGAGAAGCGCATCCTCTGATGCATGTCGCCCAAAAGTGGCTCCGGTTTTGGGGCGACGACATGCATCGAAACAAAGATCCTTAGACTATGACAAACCCGGATATCGTCATCATCGGCTCCGGCATCGGCGGTGCCACGATCGCCTCCGGCTTGGCCGGCAGCGGCGCTTCGATCCTGATCCTGGAGCGCGGCGAGCCGCTGCCCGCGACGCCGCATGCACGCTCGACGCGATCCATCTTCATCGACGAGCACTACCGGCCGAAGGAGATGTGGCGCGAGGCCGGCGGCGCGGCCTTCAACCCCGGCAACTACTATTATGTCGGCGGCAATTCGAAGTTCTTCGGCGCCGTCCTGATCCGCTACCGCAAGGAGGATTTCTCCGAGCTCGAGCATTTCGGCGGCGTCTCGCCGGCATGGCCGTTTTCCTATGACGAATTCGAGCCCTGGTACTCCAAGGCCGAGCAGCTTTTTCGGGTGCGCGGCACGCTCGGCGAGGACCCGACCGAACCGTTCCATTCGCTTCCCTACGCCTTCAAGCCGGTGCCGGACGAGCCGCCGATCGCGCGCGCCCGCGCCGAGTTGAAGGGCCTTGGACTGCATCCCGCGTCGCTGCCGCTCGGCGTCGACATCGAGACCTGGCTAAAGGAAGGCAAGACAGGCTGGGACGCGTTCCCCAACACCGGCCAGGGCAAGATCGACGCCCAGACCGGCCCGCTAGCGGCGGCGCTCACCGACAAGAACATCCGCCTCGAAACCGGCGCGCATGTCGACTGGCTCGAAACCTCGCCGGACGGCAAGTCGATCACCGCCATCCACTACACACAAAACGGTTCGCAGAAGACACTGTCGCCGAAGCTCGTCATCCTGTCGGCCGGCGCGATCAACTCGGCCGCCATCCTGCTGCGCTCGCCTTCCGCGACCGGCAAGGGCCTCGCCAACAGCTCCGACCAGGTCGGGCGCAATTTCATGAACCACAATTCGAGCGCGATGCTGGCGATCGACCCGCGCCGCCGCAACGACAGCGTCTACCAGAAGACGCTGATGCTCAACGACTACTACCTGTCCGACGGCAAGGGCGGCAAGCCGCTCGGCAACGTGCAGCTGCTCGGCAAGATCGACGGCAACATGCTCAAGGCCAATGTGAAGACGATGCCGAAATTCGCGCTCGACTACATGGCCGGCCACGCGGTCGACTGGTACCTGATGTGCGAGGACCTGCCCGATCCCGAAAGCCGCATCCTGGTCGACGGCAAGGAGATCGTCATGCAATGGCGCCGCTCCAACATGCAGTCGCTGGAAGGCCTGAGCAAGGTCATGCGCGAGAACCTTCGCGCCTGCGGCTATCCGATCGTGCTGTCGCGACCCTTCGACAAGCGCACGCCCTCGCACCAATGCGGCACGGTGAAGATGGGCAACGACCCGGCAACGTCGCCGCTCGACCCATTCTGCCGCGCCTATGACCACCGCAACCTCTACGTCGTCGACGGCGGCTTCCTGCCGACATCGGCCGCGGTCAACCCAGCGCTGTCGATCGCGGCCCAGGCGCTGCGCGTTGCCGATCATATCCGCAAGACGAAGCTTGCCGCATGAGCCGCCCCGCAGCCATCGTCACCGGCGGCGCGCGCGGCATCGGGCTCGCTTGTGCAGAGGCATTGGCCGATGCCGGATTCGACATCCTTGTCGCCGACCTTGCCGAAAAATCTGCACACGGGCTGGCCGAGAAGATCGCCGGGCGCGGTGCGAAATTCGCCTACGCCCAATGCGACATCGCCGATCTCGCCGGCCATTCGAAACTGGTCGAAGCGGCCATGGACGCCTTCGGGCGCATCGATTGCCTCGTCAACAATGCCGGCGTCGGCGCCGTGGTGCGCGGCGATCTGCTGGAACTGAGGCCGGAGAATTTCGACCGCGCCCTGAACATCAACCTGCGCGGCACGGTTTTCCTTAGCCAGGCCGTCGCCAAGGCCATGCTGGCAACGCCTGCCGGTTCAGCCAGGTCGATCATCACCATCACCTCGGTCAGCGCCGCCATGGCGTCGCCGGAACGACCCGACTACTGCATCTCCAAGGCCGGGCTTTCGATGTGGGTGAAGAACCTGGCGCTGCGGCTTGCCGCTGAAGCGATCGG
This sequence comes from Mesorhizobium sp. BH1-1-5, assembly GCF_020165615.1. Taxonomy (NCBI): domain Bacteria; kingdom Pseudomonadati; phylum Pseudomonadota; class Alphaproteobacteria; order Hyphomicrobiales; family Phyllobacteriaceae; genus Mesorhizobium; species Mesorhizobium sp. BH1-1-5. Next base: position 46,461 of record NZ_JAIUIM010000008.1, on the reverse strand, counting down.
CGTGTTCGAGGTGCGGCCGGGCATCATCCGCACCGACATGACGGCGGGCGTTTCCGCCAAATATGACGCGCTCATCGAGGGTGGCCTGGTGCCGGCCAAACGCTGGGGCGAGGCCGGCGACATCGGCGCCGTCGTTGCCGCGCTCGCCTCCGGCAAATTCGGCTTTTCGACCGGATCGGTCATCGATGTCGACGGCGCGCTCTCCGTGCCGCGCTTGTGAGGAACCATGGCTGACTACATCATCGTTGGCGCCGGGCCGGCCGGCTGCGTTCTCGCCAACCGGCTGAGCGAGGATCCGTCCAATTCCGTTTTGCTCCTCGAAGCCGGCGGCAAGGACTGGCATCCCTATATCCACATGCCGGCGGGCTTCGCCAAGATGACCAAGGGCATCGCCTCCTGGGGCTGGTCGACCGTGCCGCAGAAGCACATGAAGGATCGCGTCTTCTGGTACACGCAGGCCAAGGTCGTCGGCGGCGGTTCGTCGATCAACGCCCAGATCTATACGCGCGGCAACGCCCGCGACTACGACGCCTGGGAGAAGGAAGAGGGGCTGACCGGCTGGGGCTATCGCGACGTGCTGCCCTATTTCAAGCGCGCCGAGAACAACCAGCGCTTCGCCAACGATTTCCATGGCGACCAGGGTCCGCTCGGGGTGTCGAACCCGATCTCGCCGCTGCCGATCTGCGAGGCCTATTTCCGCGCCGGCCAGGAAATGGGCATACCCTTCAATCCGGACTTCAATGGCGCGAGCCAGGAAGGTGTCGGCTACTATCAGCTGACCCAAAAGAATGCGCGGCGCTCATCGGCCTCCGTTGCCTATCTGAAGCCGATCGGCGCCCGCAAGAACCTGACCGTCAGGACCGATGTGCTGGTCACCCGCGTCGTCGTCGAGAAGGGCCGCGCGATCGGCGTCGAGGTCGTCGACAAACCGGGCGGCGAAAAGACCGTCCTGCGCGCTGAACGCGAGGTGATCGTCTCTTCCGGCGCCATCGGCTCGCCGAAGCTCCTCATGCAGTCCGGCATCGGCCCGGCCGACCATTTGAAGTCGGTTGGCGTCACGCCGGTGCATGACCTGCCCGGCGTCGGCTCCAACATGCAGGACCATCTCGACCTGTTCGTCATCGCCGAATGCACCGGCGACCACACCTACGACAATTACGCCAAGCTGCACCGCACCATGTGGGCGGGCCTTCAGTATCTGCTGTTTAAGAAGGGTCCCGTCGCCTCGAGCCTCTTCGAGACCGGCGGCTTCTGGTACGCCGATCCGACCGCCGCCTCGCCCGACATCCAGTTCCACCTCGGTCTCGGCTCCGGCATCGAGGCCGGCGTCGAGAAGCTGAAGAACCCTGGCGTGACGCTGAACTCCGCCTTCCTGCGTCCGCGCTCGCGCGGCACCGTGCGGCTGAAAAGCGCCGACCCGGCCGACCATCCGCTGATCGATCCGAACTACTGGTCCGACCCCTATGATCGCGACATGTCGATCAAGGGGCTCAGGCTGGCGCGCGACATCATGCGGCAGAAAGCGCTGCAGCCCTATGTGCTGCGCGAGGTTCTGCCAGGGCCGAACCTGCAAAGCGACACCGACCTCTTCGACTATGCCTGCCGCACCTCCAAGACCGACCACCATCCGGTCGGCACCTGCCGCATGGGCCATGATGCGATGGCCGTGGTGACGCCGGATCTCAGGCTGCGCGGCATCGAGGGCCTGCGCGTCTGCGACGCTTCGGTGATGCCGCGCGTCCCCTCCTCCAACACCAATGCGCCGACGATCATGGTCGGTGAAAAGGGTGCCGACCTCATCCTCGGCCGCGAGCCGTTGCCGCCGGCCGTGTTCAAGGGCAACCAGGCGGCTTGAGGAACAAATGATGATCCGGCATTGCGTCTTCTTCCGCTTTCGCGACGACGTTCCTGCAACCGAGCGCGCGGCGATCCATGCCGATCTCGAAGCGTTGCGCACCGTCGTCGACGGCATGGGCAAGGTGGAGTTCAGCGCCAATGTCAGCCCGGAGCCGTTCGCGCGCGGCTTCGGCCACGGCTTCACCATCGACTTTGACGATGCCGCGGCCCGCGACGCCTATCTCGTTCACGAGGCGCATCAGCGCGCCGGCGCGCGGTTGGTCGCCGCGCTCAAGGGCGGCACCGACGGGCTGATGGTCATTGATCTCGAGGTGACGCAAATGTGACCGCTCGTCGGCTTAAAACCGGCGGCTGTCCCGTTCTCTTTTGCACCCTATGAAACATATCGTTCCTTTGGGGGATACAAAGGAGGACCGCCTTGAACCTCACCACCGAACAGAAGAAAACCGTAACCGCATCGTTCCTCGGCTGGACGCTCGACGCTTTTGATTTCTTCCTTCTGACTTTCCTGCTCACCGATATTGCCGCTGAGTTCCAGACCGACGTGCCGGCGGTCTCCAAAGCACTGTTCCTGACACTGGCGACGCGCTTCATCGGTGCGTTCTTCTTCGGCATGCTTGCCGACAAATATGGCCGCAAGCCCATTCTGATGCTGAACATCGTCAGCTATTCGGTGATCGGCGCGTTGGCCGCCTTCTCGCCGAACCTCGGCATATTCCTGGCGCTGCGTGCCCTGTTCGGCATCGCCATGGGCGGCGAATGGGGCCTGGGCAGCTCGCTTGCCATGGAATCCATTCCGCCGAGCGCGCGAGGCATGGTCTCGGGCATCCTGCAATGCGGTTATCCGGCCGGCTATCTGCTGGCCGCGGTGGTCTACGGTCTGCTCTACGGCCAGAAGATCGGCGACTTCACCTTCGGCTGGCGTGCCATGTTCCTCCTGAGCTTCATACCGGCGCTGATCGTGCTCTTCATCCGCTCGCATGTGCCGGAATCGCCAGCCTTCCTCGAGGCTCGCCAGCATGTGAAGCCAGGATTGCTCGAGACGCTGCAAAAGCACTGGGGCATCGCGCTCTATGCGGTGGTGCTGATGATGTTCTTCAACTTCTTCAGCCATGGCACGCAGGATCTCTATCCGACCTTCCTGAAGAAGCAGCATGGCTTTGACCCGCACACGGTGAGCTGGATCACCATCGTCGCCAACATCGGCGCCATCGTCGGCGGACTGGCCTTCGGCGCGCTGTCCGAGAAGATCGGCCGCATCAATGCCATCACGCTCGCCTGCCTGATCGCCCTGCCGGCGCTGCCGCTATGGGCCTATTCGACCACACCCTTCATGCTGGCGGTCGGCGCCTTCGTCATGCAGGTGGCGGTGCAGGGCGCCTGGGGCGTCATTCCGGTGCATCTCAACGAGCTCTCGCCAGGCGCGGTGCGCGCGACCTTGCCCGGTTTCATCTACCAGGCCGGCAATCTGGCGGCATCCTATGGCGGCCCCTATCAGGCCGGCATCGCCGAGGCTCCCGGCGGCAGCTACGGCTATGCGCTGGCCTTGTTCGCCGGCGTGGTCGCTGTCTGCATCATCGTGGTCATCCGCTTCAGCCCTGAGAAGCGCGGCCAGGTGATGACCGTGTTGGACCATGAGGTTGGGGCCGTTCCAGGAAAAGTGTGAACGGTCAGGCTCGGCGACGAACCGCCCTATCCGAGTCGGAGCGCTGCGACGCCGGCAATGATGCCGAGCGCCGCGGCCGCCCGCCAGACCGTCATTTTCTCGCCCAGCGCCAGCACCGAGATCAGCATGGCGAACAGGATCGAGGTCTCGCGCAGCGACGCGACCGAGGCGATCGGCGCCTTGGTCATCGCCCACATCACGATCCAATAGGCCGCGCCGCTGAGCACGCCGGTGAACAATCCGGCCTTCCAGTCACGCGCCAGCACAGGCAGCGATCGCGGCCCGCGGAAGACCATGCACAGGAGCAGCGCCGACGACGCATCGCAGACGAACAGCCAGGCGGCATAGCTCTGCGCGGTTGCCGCCAGCCGCGCGCCGCTGCCGTCGGAGAGCGTGTAGCTGGCGATGAAGATCGACGTGCCGAGCGCAAAGCCGACCGCGCGCAGATTGAGCTTCTCCAGATGCGCACCGCCCCGGAACGACATGACCAGCGTGCCGGCCGACAACAGCAGTATGCCGAAAATGGCGAACGGCGCCGGGACTTCGCCGACCACGAAGATGCCGCCAAGCGCCGAGAGCAGCGGCGCGGTGCCGCGCGCCAGCGGATAGGTCTGGGCAAAATCGCCTGCCTTGTAGGCGCCGACCAGGAAGGTGCGATACCCTATGTGGAAGATCACCGAGGCAATGATGTAGGGCCAGACTTCGGCCTTGGGAACCTCGACGAAAGGCAGCGCGAAGAGTGCTGCAAAGCCCATGCCGAGCGTCATCAGCGTGATCGACATGAAGCGGTCGAGATGCACCTTGACCAGCGCGTTCCAGATCGCGTGCATGGCGGCCGCCGAAAGCACGGCGAGGAAGACGAACAGCGTCATGTCGGTTTCATCGACCCCGGTTTCATGGATCTTGTCGAGCCGAAAGGCGTTTCGAGATCGATATCGATCCTGAGCGGAAAATGATCCGAGGCGACCTCGCCGACATCGGCCCGGATCGAACGCACACGATCGGCCAGCCCGCCGCCGATGAAGCAATGGTCGAGCCGTCGTTTCCCCAGCCTGCCGTCGATGATCTTTTCGTGCGTATGGAAGTCCGGCCCGGACTCGCCGGCAACCGCCGCGGCATCGACAAATCCGTCGATATAAGCGGCACCGCGGTGATAGGGCGTCGAGCCGACGATACGGCCGTGTTCGGCGCTGCCCGGCTCCATGTTGAAGTCGCCCAGCCAGATCGCCGCCAACGGATTTTCCGGTTCCGTCTGGCCGTTCGACCAGTTGCGCTGCGGCTCGTCGTCGACGCCGCTCCAGGGACCGCCGTCCGATGGCGCGCGGCGATGCTCGGCGAGCAAGTAATCGATCTGCTCCAGCCGCTCTTCGGCCGCGATATGCGCCAGATGCAGCGAGAGCACCCGCATCGGTCCGGCCGGCGTGCGGATCATGCATTCCAGCGCCGCGTTGCGGGTGTTGAGCGGTCTTGCCGTGCGTCGCAGCGGCAGCGTGTGCAGCCGCGACCAGGCGATCGGCAGCTTCGACAGCACCATCGTGCCGAATTGCCGACGGCGGTTGACGATGCGGCCATCCCGCTTCTCGCTGGCGTCCATGTCGAAGGCGGGGCCGTAGGCCCAGTAATAGTCGGGCAGCAGCCTGGACAGGATCTCGGGCTGGTCGTCCTCATTGCTGCGCTGCCAATGCCGCTCGACCTCCTGCAGCGCGATGATGTCGGCGCCGTCCACCAGCCTGGCGGCTCGCGTGAGATCGTAGCGCCCGTCGCTGCCGTAGCCGTACTGGATGTTGTAGCTGATCAGCTTCATTGATTAACCGGCTCACTTCTGGTGATCGCAGTAGCGCCCAGCCGGCAGTGTTGCAATGGACCGCCAGGGCAAGGGGAAATAGTCCAATGGAAATCGGCGAACCGGCGCTCTAGTAAGTCGTCAGCGGCTGGAAGCTTCCGGCAGGCGACGCCGCCAGTTCCGACCAGTCGATCTCCTCTTCCAACCGATGATAGGCCTCGTCGCCGATCGTGCCGTTGCCGCGCAGCTCCTCCAGCCTGTCGCGCTGCCGCTTGATGGCGTAGAGGCGCAGCCGGTCGTATTCCGTTGCGGCTTGCGCGTCGTCGGGATTTTCGGCGACCCGGCGTTGAGCCTCGTACTGTTCGCGCACGACCGCGGCAGCGGCCGAGGTCTTGCGGTTCAGCACGTCGAGCGCGGCCTGCATGATGGCGACGCGCGCCTCGGCTACCTCGCGATCGACCGTCGTATCCCGGTCGAAATTGAGCCAACGCAGCAGCGGCTTCAGGCTCATGCCCTGCAGCACGAGCGTTCCGAGGACGACAGCAAAGGCGGCAAGCACGATCGGGTCGCGGCCGGGGAAGTCTGCCGGCAACGCGATCGCCACCACCAGCGTAACCAGCCCGCGCATGCCGCACCAGCCGACCAGCACCGCGCCGCGAAATGTCGGCGCATCCCGCTTCTGCCCTTCGTCGTCGAAACGCGTGAACTGCCTTATCACCGCAACGTACCCCATCACCCAGACGAGACGCGCCACGATGACGGCGGCCAGCACCGTTGCGGCGAAGAGAAAGGCCTCGCCTTGGCCGTCGCCGGAGAGCCGCCCGACGATCGACCGTGCCTGCAGGCCCATCAGCACGAAAGCCAGCACATTGAGCACGAACACGGCCGACTCCCAGACCGAATAGGTGCTGACGCGGCGCCTCGCCGACATCCGGCGCGGCGCGGTGCGCGCGATGGTGATGGCATAGACGACGATGGTGATGATGGCGGAGAGGCCCAGCTTGTCGGCAATGATCCAGACGGCGAAGGTTCCAGCGAACTGCACCACGGTGCTGCTTGCCGCATCCTCGATGCGCGTCAGCGTGAGCAGCGACACTCGGCCGAACAGATAGCCGGCGACGACGCTGCCGACCGTTGCAAGCAGGATGACGGGCACTGCGTCCTTCAGCATGAGGGTGCCGACTGCCGCCGCAACCGATATCCGGTAGATCAACAGCGCCGTGGCGTCGTTGAGCAGGCTTTCGCCCTGCAGGATCGCGGTGAGACGGTGCGGCACCTTGAACTGGTTGAGCACAGCACTTGCCGCGACCGCATCAGGCGGCGCGACGATGGCGCCGAGCGCGATCGCCGCCGCGATCGGCAGGCCGGCCATCTTCCAGCCGACAAAGGCAACGACCACCGTGGTGAAGACGACAGCGCCAAGCGCCAAAAGCGCCAGCGACAGCCGATAGCGCTTCAGGTCGCGCAGCGACGTGTCATAGGCGGCATCGAGAAGCACCGGCGCGATGAACAGCGCAAGCGCCAGTTCGGGATCGATCTCGATCGTCGGCGCGCCCGGCACGAAGGCCAGCCCAACGCCCGCAAGCGCCAGCAGCGACGGATAGGGAACCTCCAGCCGTCGCGACAGCGCCGTCAGCGCGACGGCGATCAGAAGCAGGACAAGGGTGAGTTCGAACAGCGCCATGGCTTATCGTAGCGGCGAAGCGCGAAGCTTGGCAGTACCCCGAGCCAGGATACTGTTGATTTGTCGGACGCGTCGATATTGGCCGGCTATATGCATATGCTCAAAGAGCTTCAGTCCAGTTGGCTCAGGCTGTGTTGAGATTCAGGTCAGGCCGAGTCGAAAATGGTGGTTTCCGAGAACCGGAGCGGAGCGTACTTTTCGTACGTGAGCACCGGAAGCGCAGGAAGCCGCCATTTGCAGGCCGGCCTCACCTGAATATCGACATGGCCTAGTGCAGGACCAGCATGTCTCCGGACGCGAAGGAGATATCCGCCTTGTCGCCGACGGCCGGCGGCGGCGTCGTCGAATTGTTGAAGGTATCGAGCGACACCGTGTTGCCGCCGATGCCGACGCGCACACGGATGACCGAGCCGAGGAAATGCACTTCGGCGATCTCGCCCGACAGGCTGGTGTCGTGGCCGGGCTGGCGCGCCAGCGAGATGGCCTCGGGCCGGAGCGCCAGCGACAGCGTATCGCCGGACTTCGAGCCGTTGAGCTTGCCCTTGAGAGCGACCTCCTGGCTGTTCACGCGCACCCTGCCAGCGCCGGCATCGGTCACCGTGCCTTCGAGCACGTTGAGCGTGCCGACGAAGTTGGCGACGAATTTAGTGGCCGGCCGGTTGTAGATCTCGAACGGCGTGCCGACCTGTTCGGCCTTGCCGCCATACATCACCGCGATGCGGTCGGAGATCGACAGCGCCTCTTCCTGGTCATGCGTGACGAAGATGGTAGTGATGCCGAGCTTCTTCTGGATCGAGCGGATCTCTTCGCGCAGCGACACGCGCACCTTGGCGTCGAGCGCCGACAGCGGCTCGTCGAGCAGAAGCAGTTTGGGTTTCGGGGCAATCGCCCGCGCGAGCGCGATACGCTGCTGCTGGCCACCGGACAACTGGTAGGGATAGCGGTCGGCCATTTGCGGCAGCTTGATGATGCCGAGCATCTCGGCGACGCGCCTGTCGGAATCCGCCTTGGGCATGCCGGCGACCTTGAGGCCGAAGGCGATGTTCTGCGCCACGGTCAGGTTCGGGAACAGCGCATAGGCCTGGAACACCATGCCGACATTGCGCTGGTTGGGCTTCAGCCTGGTGATATCCTTGCCGGCGACGACGATCTTGCCGGCCGAAGGCTCCTCGAAGCCGGCGACCATGCGCAGCACCGTCGTCTTGCCGCAGCCGGACGGGCCGAGGAAGGAGACGAACTCGCCGGGCTCTACATCGAGGTTGAAATCCTGCACGACGGTGTTGGCGCCGTAGGACTTTCGCACATGCTGGATGGACAGGAATGGCTCGGCCATGGCTTTTCTCTCAGGTCAATTCGGTCGGTTCGCCGATTTCGGCGCGAAACGGGACAGGATCTGGATCAGCGACATGCAGCCCCAGGTAATGGCGAAGGCGATGATGGCAAGGGCCGCCGGCTCATAGGCGCGGTTGGCGCCGATGTTCTGCAGATACGGCCCGAACGCCGGACGGTTGAGCAGGCTCGCCATCGTGAATTCGCCGATGACGATGGCGAAGGTCAGGAACGCGCCCGACAGCACCGCGATCAGGACATTGGGCAGAATAACGCGGGTTATGATCGTGGTCCAGCCTGCGCCCAGGATCTGGGCCGCCTCGGTCAGCGTCCTGACGTCGATAGTGCGAAGGCCCGTGTCGACGGCGCGGTACATATAGGGCAGCGCCAGCGTCGCGTAACCGATCACCAGGAGGGCGCTTGCGCCGAGATCGCTGGCCAGGAACGGCAGCGGCGAGTTCGACCCGTACATGCGGATATAGCCGAAGACGATGACGATCGCCGGAATGACCAGCGGCAGCAGTGTGATGAACTCGACGATCGGCCTGATTTGAGGCAGCCGCAGTCGGATCCAATAGGCCGCCGGCACCACGACCAGCACGCCGAGGATGATGGTGAAGATCGCAGCGATCACCGAATACAGGAACGTTGCCTGGAAGCGGGGGTCGCCGAGCACGACCTGGTAGGCGTCGAAGGAATGGACGCCGCGCCGCATGCGCAACGAGAACTCGAACGTCGCCAGCAGCGGAATGAAGAAATAGGCCGTGCCGATGCCGAAGACGACCCAGGCCCAGAATTTGCCCGACTTCATTTCAGCCACCTCTCGGAGCGGGTCCGGAACCAGATGTAGAAGACGTTCGCCAGTCCGGTGATGACGATCATGCCAAAGGCGATCGCGTAGCCGAGTTGCGGATTGTGCAGCACGTCGCCGTTGATCTGTGAATAGAGCTTGATGGGGACGATGTTGAGCTGCGGGCCGGCGAACGCGTAGGCCGTCGCGATGGCGCCGAAGGCGTTGGCGAACAGAAGGATCACGGTGCCGAGGAAGCTCGGAAACAACACCGGTATCACCACCATGCGCCAGTACTGCCACTGGGTCGCGCCAAGCGTGGCGGCCGCCTCGTTCCACTCCTTCTTCAAGCCGTCGATAGCCGGCACGATGATCACCACCATCAGCGGGATCTGGAAGAAGAGATAGACTACGATAAGGCCCCACGTGGTCAGGAAATTGAACCCCAACGCGTAGATGTTGAGGTTGAATATGTCGCGCAACAGCACCGTCACGATGCCGACGCGGCCGAGCGTGGCGATGAACGCGAAGGCCAGCGGCAAGCCGGCGAAATTCGAGGCGACGCCCGAGAAGGTCAGCGTCGCGGAGCGCACCCAGTTGGGCAGGCCGCCGCGCACTATGGCGATGGCGATCGCCAATCCGGCGAATGCGCCGACGATAGCCGACCAGAAGCTGATCTTGATCGAAACCCAATAGGAATTGCTGATCGAAGGATCGCTCACCAACTGCAGGATGTTGTCGAGCGTGAAACCGCCTTCCCCGGTCTGGAACGCGCCGATGACGAGATAGAGCGTCGGCATGATCAGGAACATCAGGGTGAAGACGAAGAACGGCGCCACACCGATCCATTGCGTCGGCAGACGGAAAGCGGTCGCCTCGGTCGGCGGCGCGGGCTTCGTGGCAATAGACTGATTTGAAAGCGATAGATCGGTCATGCGCCAGGCACCGTCTTCGAGGAAAAGCCGAGCGGCCAAGCGGCCGCCCGGCGCATTTCAAGTCTTACTTGACGTTGGCGCCGACGGTGGCGTCCCAGTTCTTGCTGATGGCTTCCTTGGCCTTGCCCTGCTCGTCGAGCGTCGGGAAAGCGGCCGAGGCATAGGACTCGGCCGGCGGCAGCTTGGCCAGCACGTCCGCCGGGATCTTGCCGTTCTTGGCGAGATCGTTGAAGCGGATCGGGTGGCAGTAGCCCTTCAGCCAGCCGATCTGGCCTTCGTCGGAATAGAGGTACTCCATCCACAGCTTCGCGGCGTTCGGATGCGGCGCGTAAGCGCTGATCGCCTGCACATAGACGCCGGCGACGACGCCGGTCTTCGGCACGATCACGTCGACGGGCGGATTGCCCTTCAGCGTGTCGCGGCCGGCGAGCGCGTTGTAGTCCCAGTTGATCAGGATCGGCGTCTGGCCCTGGGCCAGCGTCGCCGGCTTGCCGACGACCGGAACGAAGTTGCCGGCGGCGTTGAGCTTCTTGAAGAAGTCGAGGCCAGCGGTGCCGGCGGCTTCACCGGCGGCAGCGCCCGACGACAGACCGGAGGCGTAGACCGCCTGGATGGCCTGGTTCGAAGCGCGCGGGTCACCCGCGAGCGCGACCGAGTTGGCGAATTCCGGCTTCAGCAAGTCGGCCCAGTCGGCCGGCGATTCCTTGATCAGGTCCTTGTTCACCATGAACGACAGCACGCCGTAATAGTCGCCGTACCAAGCGCCGTCGGCATCCTTGGCGCTGTCCGGGATCGAGTCCCAGGTCGACACCTTGTAAGGCATCAGCAGGCCGTCGGCCTTGGCGGTCGGGCCGAACGAGAGGCCGACGTCGATGACGTCGGGCGCCTGCGGACCCTTGTTGTCCTTGTTGGCCTTGATCGCCTCGACCTCGTCGCCCGAGCCGGCGTCCGGGTTGAGTTCGTTGATCTTGATTTCCGGATACTTAGCCTTGAAAGCGTCGATCACTGCCCCATAGCCACACCAGTCATGCGGAAGCGCGATGGTGGTGAGCTGGCCTTCCGCCTTCGCGGCCTTGACGAGATCGTCCAGCGCGTCGGCGGACGAAATCACCGTCGACGCGAAGAGCGCCGCGGCCGAGAGGGAAAGCACTTTCCCCGTGAACTTGAACATGTGTTCTCTCCGTTGAACTGGCGCGTTTAAGCGCCTGCGATGCGGGTATCGTTTTCGTGTGACAGCCAGATGAAGGCTTTTTGAAACCGGAGCCCCGCGGCCAAAAAAGTTAACTCTTTTTAACGGACTGTAGCAATTAGCCCGCGCTTAATTTTCCGGCTAATGGTTAGCCACCTTGCCTTTTGCCATCTCCCTTCCCTTCTGGAACGCCCCTTCATTCAACTCTTCGGCATTGAAAGCCGGCTCTCAGACCGAGCCGGCGATCGCATTTTCGAGCAGCGTCAGCGCCGCTTTCTTGGTGAGCTTGACCGGATTGCCGCCGGCGGTCGGGTCGACCACCGCCATGTCGGCGATCAGCGCCTTGCGCTTCTTGTCCATGTCGAGACCCTTGATCAGGCCGGGCAGCGTGTGCGGCACCTTGAGCTCCTTGCGCAGCTTGATGATCGCCTTGGCGAAGCCGTCGAAGCCGCCCTTGATGCCGCAATAGGCGGCGAGCCGGGCGATGCGCTCCTCGATGCTCTCCCTGTTGAAGGCGAGCACATAGGGCATGAACACGGCATTGGTCATGCCGTGATGGGTGTCGTAGAGCGCGCCGATCGGATGCGACAGCGAATGTATGGCGCCCAGCCCCTTCTGGAAGGCGGCGGCGCCCATGGCGGCGGCGCTCATCATATGGGCACGCGCTACGAGGTCCTTGCCGTTGGCGAAGGCCTTGGGCAGGTTCTCGAACACCAGCCGGATGCCTTCCACCGCGATGCCGTCGGCCATCGGATGGTAGCCCGGGGCGCAATATGCCTCCAGGCAGTGCGCCAGCGCATCCATGCCGGTGCCGGCGGTGATGAAGGCAGGCATGCCGACCGACAGCTCCGGATCGGCAATGACGATCGCCGGCAGAAGCTTCGGATGGAAGATCACCTTCTTGGTGTGGGTCGCCTCATTGGTGATGACGCCGGCGCGGCCGACCTCGGAGCCGGTTCCTGCCGTGGTCGGCACCGCGATGATCGGCGCGATCGCATCGGAATTGGCGCGCGTCCACCAGTCGCCGACGTCCTCGAAGTCCCACACCGGCCGTGTCTGTCCGGCCTGGAAGGCGATCAGCTTGCCGAGGTCGAGCGCCGAGCCGCCGCCGAAGGCGATGACGCCGTCATGCTTGCCCTTCTTGAACACGGCGATGCCCGCGGTGAGGTTGGACTCGACCGGATTCGGCTTCACCTCCGAAAACACGCCATAGGGAACCTTGGCGTCGTCGAGGATCTTCAGCGTCGAGGCGACGACCGGCAGCTTGGCCAGGCCGGGATCGGTGACGAAGAGCGGGCGCTTGATGCCGGCGGCAGCCAGCACATCCGGCAGTTCCTTGATGCGGCCGGCGCCGAAGCGGACGGTGGTGGGGTAGTTCCATTTGGAGATGAGCTTGGACATTTTTTGTCTTTCGAAAGGTCAGATCGCTTCACGCAGGTGATAGGATTTCGGCCGGGTCAGGTTGTCGTAGCCGATGGCCGAGAGCGCCGCGCCCTTGCCGGTGTCCTTGACGCCGGTCCAAACCAGCGCCGGGTCGAGATAGTCGCAGCGGTTCATGAACACCGTTCCGGTTTCGACGCGGTCGCCGATCGCCACCGCGCGCTCGGTGTCGCGCGTCCAGATCGAGGCCGTCAGCCCATAGGGGCTGTCGTTCATCAGGGCGATCGCCTCCTCGTCGTCTCGCACCTTCATGATGCCGACGATGGGGCCGAAACTCTCCTCGCGCATGACGCTCATCTGGTGATCGACCCCGGTCAGCACTTCCGGTGCCAGATAGGGCGAGCCGGCCCTGTCGTTCTCGACCTTCATGGCGATATGCGCCTTGGCGCCCTTGCGCAGCGCCTCGGCCTTCTGCTCGCGGATCAGGTCGGCGAAGCGCGCCTGCGCCATCGGACCCATGGTGGTCGCCTGCTCCAGCGGATTGCCGACGACATAGTTCTTCGTCTCGGCGATGAAACCCTCGACGAACTCGTCATAGACCTTCTCATGCACATAGACGCGCTCGATGCCGCAGCAGCACTGGCCCGAATTGTAGAAGGCGCCGTCGACCAGGTTGGCGACCGCGTGGTCCATCTTGGCGTCGGGCAGCACATAGGCCGGGTCCTTGCCGCCGAGCTCGAGCCCAAGCGTCATGAAGGTGCCGGCAGCGGCCTTCTCGATGGCGCGGCCGCCGCCGACCGAGCCGGTGAAGTTGACATGGTCGATCTTGCCGGAGCCGAGCAGCTTCTCGGTCTGGGCGTGGTTCATGACCAGGTTCTGGAACAGGCCCTTGGGCAGGCCCGCCTTGTCGAAGGCTTGGCTGAAGCGCTCGCCGACCAGCAGCGTCTGCGCTGCGTGCTTGAGGATGACGGCGCTGCCCGCCATCAGTGCCGGCACGATGGTGTTGACCGCCGTGAGATAGGGATAGTTCCACGGCGCGATCACCAGCACGACGCCGAGCGGCACCTTCTTCACATAGCGGCGGAAGCCGTCCTTCGGATTGGAAGCCAGCACCGGCTTCAGCGCGGCTTCGGCGATCTCGACCATGTAGTTGGTGCGTTCCTTGACGCCGCCGAACTCGCCGCCATAGCGCACCGGCCGCCCCATCTGCCAGGCGATCTCGGGCACGATCTCGTCGGTCATGGCGACCAGCGCCTCGAGCATCGCAAGCATGTATTTGCCGCGCTCGACGACCGGTGTCTCGGCCCACTTCTCCTGCGCCGCCCGGGCACGCTCGACCGCGGCGTTGATCGTCTGGTCCGTAGCGATCGGCCGTTCGGCATAGATCGAGCCGTCGATCGGGGATTTGAGTTTTACGGTTTCCAAGAAGGCATCTCCAAATCAACAAGGTACTGTTTTGACAAAGCCGGCCGCGCCATAGGCAAGGATGGCGCGATCGCGGGTGATGATTTCCAGGTTCCTCGAACGGGCCGTCGCTATGATGATCCGGTCCGCCGGATCGTTATGAACGGCGCCAGGCAGGAACGAGGACTCCACCAGAAGCTCGCTGTCGATCCCCTCCACGCTCGTTGCGCCCGCTTTCACGAACCCTTCGAACCAGGCGAGCGGCGACTTGATGAACGGAAGCCGGCCCTTGGAGACGAGCATTCCGATCTCCCAAGCCGACATGATCGAAACGGCAATGACGCCACCGTTCTTTCGCGTGCTGGCCACTTTGTCGACCGCCACTCTTGTGACCGGCTGTTCGGTCGACAGCCACAGCATGAAACACGTGTCCAGCAATATTCCGTCAGTCGTCATACACTTTGCCCCAGTCCGGATCCGCGGGGGCGGTGTAGTCGACGTCCGGAAGAAGCGTGAGCGTCCCGGCCATGCATCCAAACAGCGGATCGGCGCCGCGCGTCGGCACGATATAGTCCTCGCTCTTGCCGCTCATATTTGGAGCATTCTTGAAATCCACCTTATCCTCCATAAAGCCTGGCCGGTGCCCCGAACTCCTTTCCCCGACTCGCCCGCCGGAAGATTTGCGATAGGCTTGAGCACTTCCTTGCGGAGCACGCCGAAAGACCAGATTTTCGCCGGCGATATTGACCGACTCCGTCTGAAACCCCGCAGCGAGCCATTCCTTTGTCATCGGATTGTTGCTGGGATTGTTGCTCCACCAAGCCGGATATTGCTTGGACGCCGGCAACTTCTCACCAAGCAGCCTCTCGATATCCTTGAACGACATCGGAACCCGTTCACGGGTCTGAGCCATGAGATACGTACGCAAAGGCGAATATTTTCCCATTTCACGCTCCCTAAGCTTAACTGAATAATTACAGCTTCAATTAAGCTCGGTCAACGCAGATTACAGCTTTAGTACCGCTCGAACCCCCGGTGCAGTTCCCAATCCGTGATGCGACGGTCGTATTCGAACTGCTCCCAGCGGGCGGTGTGCACATAGTGCTCGACCACGTCGTCACCGAAGGCCCGCTTCAGCATCTTCGACTTGGCCAGCGTCTCGGTGGCGTCGCGCAACGTCTTCGGGATCTCCGGCAGGCGCGATGCCTGATAGGCGTCGCCGACGAACGGCTTCTGCAATTCCAGCTTCTCGTCTATGCCGGCGAGGCCGGAAGCGATCAGGGCGGCGAAGGCGAGATAGGGATTGAGATCGGCGCCGCCGATGCGGCATTCCATGCGGATGCCCTTGGTGCCCTCGCCGCAGAGCCGGAAGCCGGCGGTGCGGTTGTCCTCGCTCCACATGATCTTGGTCGGCGCGAAGGTGCCGGCCTGGAAGCGCTTGTAGGAATTGATGTAGGGCGCCAGGAACCAGGTGAACTCCTTGGCATATTTGAGCTGCCCGGCCGCCCATTGCTGGCCAAGCGTGGACAGCGTCCAATCCGCCTTCTTGTCGAAGAACAGTGGCGTCTTGCCGTCGGCGCTCCACAGCGAATTGTGGATGTGGCTGGAATTGCCGGCGAGCCCATAATTGTACTTGGCCATGAAGGAGATGGCCTTGCCCTCGGAATCGGCGATCTCCTTGGCGCCGTTCTTCAGGATGACGTGGCGGTCGGCCATGTCGAGCGCCTCGGCATAGCGCACATTGATCTCTTCCTGGCCGGGACCCCATTCGCCCTTGGAATTCTCGATCGGGATGCCGGCGGCTTCCATCTCGTTGCGGAGCCGGCGCATGACGCCCTCTTCCTTCGAGGTGATGCCGATCTGGTAGTCGCCGATATAAGGCGATGCGCTGTCGAGCCCCTGCCAGTGCTTCTTGCGGGCGGAATCGTAGGTCTCGCTGAACAGGTAGAATTCGAGCTCGGAGGCGAAATAGCCGATATAGCCGCGCTCCTGCAGTCGCTTGACCTGCTTCTTCAGGATCGCGCGGGGCGAGTGCCCAAGATCCTCATGCGTGTGATGGTCGAGCACGTCGCAGATGACCAGCGCCGTCTTCTCCAGCCATGGAATGCGCCGCAGCGTCGCCAGGTCCGGCTTCATGACGAAGTCGCCATAGCCCTTCGACCAGCTCGCCGCCTTGTAGCCCGGCACCGGCTCCATATCGATGTCGCAGGCCAAGAGATAGTTGCAGCCATGCGTCTCGCCATGCGCGGAATCGACGAAATACTGAGCCAGGAAGCGCTTTCCCGCGAGCCGGCCCTGCATATCGACGATGCAGGCCAGCACCGTGTCGATCTCGCCATTCGAGACCGCTTTCTTCAACTGATCGAACGAGAAATTCCCGGCCATTCCTTTGGCACTCCAGCGCTTGTCGATTGAAAGGGAGAAACATGGCCATGGCCGGCGTTGCGCCGGCCATGGCCGTGAAGCGAAGTCTTAGTGGCCGGTCTCGCCGACCGCCTGCTCGGCCGCCTTGATCGCCGCCTGGCGGGCCGCGATGATGTCGCCGAGCGGCGGGCCCTGGAAGCGGTTGCGCTCGAAGGCGAACCAGACGATCGCCGTCAGGATGAAGAAGCCGACGGTGATGTAGAGCGCCCAGTCGTTCGGTGGTTGGATGCCGATGACGAAGATCAGGATCATCGAGATTATCGAGAGAACGCCGAACAGCATGAAGATGCCGCGGCCCATATTCCACGGGCCCATCTTGTCCCATTTCGGCGTGCCCCAGGCCAGCATGCCGAGCACGATCGGCACGATGAAGGACAGGAACAGGAAGATGACGGTGCAGGACACCACGATGGTGTAGGCAGAGGTGCCGGCAACCGAGACCAGCGTCGAGCCCCAGACGAACAGCACCGACAGGATCGACGCCGTCCAGATCGCCGCCACCGGGGTGCGGTAGGTCGGGCTGACCTTGGCGAGTGCCGACGAACCGGGCAAGCCGCCGTCGCGCGAGAAGGCGAAGATCATGCGCGAGGCCGAGGTGACGGTCGCCAGACCGCACAGCAGCTGCGCGACGAACACCACGAGATACACGAACTCCTTGAGGCCGGGGCTGACGCGCTGGTCGAAAGCCCAGAAGAACACGTTCCAGCCCTGCTTGGCGGCATCGTCCATGTTCGGGATCATCAGCACGAAAGCGGCCAGGAACAGATAGCCGAAGACGGCCGACCAGATGACGGACATGACCATGGCTCGCGGCACCGAAGACGCCGCCTTGATGGTTTCCTCCGACGTATGCGCCGAGGCGTCATAGCCGGTGATAGTATAGATCGGCAGCAGCAGGCCGAGCGCGAACACCCAGGCGTTCGAGACAGACGGCCACACGCCGCCGCCGGAGTCGCCCGAATAGTTATGGAAGGTGAAGAGGCGGCTGAAATCCCAGGTCTCGGCCGAAAGCAGGCAGACCACCGCGATCAGGATCGAGCCGAAGAAGATCAGATAGCCGGAGAAGTCGGTGAGCTTGGCCGTCAGCTTGATGCCGAGATGGTTGATCAGCGCCTGGGCGCCGGTGATGATGACCAGGAAGATCATCTGGTTGGTCAGCGTGCCCTCGATGCCGAGCGCCGGTCCGAAGGCGCCGATGAAGAAGGTCCAGGTGCCGACATTGATGGCGCCGAGCACGGTGATCAGGCCGAGCAGGTTGAGCCAGGCCGTCACCCAGCCGGTGCCGCGATTGCCGAGGATCGAGCCCCAGTGATAGAGGCCGCCGGCCGTCGGATAGGCCGAGCTGATCTGCGACATGGCGACGGCAAAGGTGAGCGAGACGAAGCAGCCGACCAGCCAGCCGATGCCGATGCCGATGCCGCCTGCGCCCGACGTCGCCTGGGCCAGCGAATTGATGCCGCCGGACAGGATGCAGATGATCGAGAACGAAACCGCGAAATTCGAGAAGCGGCTGAGCCGCCGTTCCAGTTCCTGGGCGTAGCCCATGCTGTGGAGGTGTTTTACATCCTCCGCCTTGTCCGACTCTGTATAACCCGGTGTCGTCATGTTGGCATTCCCCTATGGTTCTTGGCTGGCCGGTCCTGCATATCGATGCCCGATCGACCTGAGCCGACCGGGCGATATTGCTTTGCCGTTAGCCTGCTGTCTGGCCGACGGCTTTTTCCGCGGCCGCGATCTCCGCCGCGCGGCGAGCGATGTCGGCGCCGATCGGCGGGCCCTTGAAGCGGCGCGATTCGATACCGAACCACAGCGCCACGAGCAGGATGATCAGTCCGACGGCGTAGTTGATCAGGATGTCGAAGGGTGGCTGGATGCCGGCATACATCAGCACCAGGACGCCGAGCACGGTGACGATGGCGAAAGGCTTTGACCAGACGCCGAGGCGGAACGGACCGAACTCTGTCCAGGTCTTGCCTTCCGCAAGAAGTCCGGCTGCGATCGGCATGGCGTAGGAGACATAGAGGAAGAGAGCGCAGCCGGCTGCGAGCGCCGCGAAAGCCGGCGAATAGAGCGTGGCGGCAATCGCCAGCACGACGCCCAGCCAGATGGCAGGCACCGGCGTGCGCCAGGTCGGCGAAACCTGCTTCCAAAAAGACGACCCCGGCAGGCCTCCGTCACGCGAGAAGGCGAAGATCATGCGCGAGGTCGAAGTGAGCCCGGCGAGCGCGCACAGATAGTTCGACAGCACAATGGCGATGCCGAGCAGGGCCTTGAGCCAGGTCGGCGCCGGCAGGTTGTTGAACAGGTTGAACCAGGCATTGCCGCCGTCCTTGGCGGTTGCCACCAGATCGGGGCTCGCCAGCACGAAGGACACCGCCATGACGAAGCCGAAGACGAGCGACCACAACACCGCGTGGATCATGCCTCTCGGCACCGCGACACGGGCATTGTGCGTTTCCTCGGCGGTGTGGGCCGAAGCATCAAAGCCGGTGATCGTATAAAGCGGATAAAGAAGACCGATCAGAAAGGCCACGAGCGCCGTGCGGGCCGTCGGAACATAGCCACCGCCGAGATCGCCGGTCGTGTTGACGAAGGTCGTCAACCGCGACAGCTCGAAGCCATGCGCGCCCCAGATCAGGAAGGTCAGCGTCAGGATGACCGCGACAACCAGGATGAGGTAACCGGAAAAGTCGGTCAACATCGTTGTCGTCTTGATGCCGAGATGATTGAAGAGGCCCTGGGTGACGGTGATGAGAACGACCGCCAGCGTCTGCTGCCAGAAGCCCCAGGTCGAGGTGTCCCAGCCGAAGATCGGTCCCGCGACGAGACCCTGAAAGAGCAGATAGACGCCGACATTCACCGACGCGACGACGAAGATCAGGCCGAGCAGGTTGATCCAGGCCGTCGCCCAACCCCAGCCACGCCCGCCGAGAATCGAGGACCAATGATAGAGGCCCCCGGCGGTGGGATAGGCTGAGCCGATCTGGCCGAGCGAAGCAGCGACCACAAGAGCGAAGACGCCGCCGATGATCCAGCCGACGGTGGCCTCGAAACCGCTGCCGGTGGCCATTGCCAGCGGGAAAGACGTGATGCCGCCGGCCAGGATGCAGATGATCGAAAAGGAAATGGCAAAGTTGGAGAAGCCGCTCATGCGGCGCGCCAATTCCTGGGCGTAACCCATGCTGTGAAGGATCTTTACATCCTCCGATTTGTCGGTGTGATCCGGTGTAGCCATCTGGAAGTCCCCTTATTTTCTTAGCTGGCCGATTGTGCTGACTTTCCCATTGCGCTTCGTCGGGAGTCCCTGGCCTCCTCGGGCTCCAGATTGGAAAAAATGCCGGAGAGCAGATCCGCCCATTTCCGCTGCCCGGTCTCGCCGGCGATTTCGTCGTTGCGGATTTCGATCATCGCGCAGGCAAGGCCGCGCGAACGCGCATGCCGTTCCAGCGTGAAATAGACGCGGTCGGCCGGCGAATAGGGTTCATTGACGCCGACGGCGACGCCGGCAAGCCGCTGCAGCGCCGCGACCAGGGGCGTTGCCAGGCGGCGGTCGTCATCGTGGATGATGCCGATGTGCCATGGCCGGCTCTTGCCCTTGTAGACCGGCGTGAAGGAGTGCACCGACACCAGCCGCGTCTCCTGGCCGCGCGCCAGCCGCCGCTCGACGATCTCGGCGATCGAGTCGTGGAACGGACGCCAGGCAAGGTCGATGCGCGCGGCGCGCTGCTTGTCGGACAGGTTCGAATTTCCGGGAATGGCCGTCGTCTCGCTGACCGGCGGGACGAGGTCCGGCGCGTCGAGCGGCCGGTTGCAATCGATGACGAGCCGCGACACGCGCGTCTCGATCAAGGTCGCGTCGAGCGCCTCGGCCATGCGGCTGGCGACGGGAAGCGCGCCCGGGTCCCAGGCGATATGGCGCGAAAGCGCCTCGGCCGGCAGGCCAAGCGTTCCAAATTCGGCGGGCAGGAAGTTGGAAGCGTGATCGCAGGTGAACACGAAGGGGCTGGAGCCGCCGGGATTGGTCACCCTCGCGGTTTCAGACGGGGCAAGGCTAGCGGGCCGAGCTTTCTCCATATCGTCCCCTGCGGAACGCTGTATCTTATGTTACGTATTTTGTCTCATTGCGTCCGTGTGAATGATTTCATACAGTTTACCCGGCTTTGTCAAACGCGAATTCGGGAAAACGGCGGCGGCGGGTCAACGGGCGGGGGAAAACATGATTTCCAGCATTGCCGAACTGATCTCGGACCGCATCGGCTCGATGCCGGCCGGCGAGCGCCGCGCCGCCCAGACGCTGATTGCCAACTATCCTTTGACCGGGCTGAAGACGGTCGCCGAATTCTCGGCCGCGGCCGGCGTGTCCTCGCCGACGATCTTGCGTTTCGTCGCCAGGCTCGGCTTCCAGAACTACCCCGAGTTCCAGTCGGCGCTGCAGGATGAGCTGGCGGCGCAATTGCAATCGCCGGCTTCGCGCACGCTCAATCCAGGCTCGGTCGGCGGCGCAGCCTCGCCGATGCTGGAGGCGACGCTCGACAATATGCGCGAGACCTTCCGGCACCTGACCGACAAACAGCTTGCCGACATAGCCGCGCGGCTTGCCGAGCGGCGCGGCAAGACCTTCCTGATCGGCGGTCGCTTCACCGATCCGCTGGCGCGCTACATGGCCGCTCACCTGGCCATCATCCAGCCGGATGTCTATCACCTCGCCGGCCAGGAGAGCATCTGGCGCGACCGCCTGATCGACATGGGCAAGCGCGACGTCCTGGTGATCTTCGACATCCGCCGTTACCAGGAAAGCCTGGTCCGCTTTGCCGAGAAGGCCCATCACCGCGGCGTGCAGATCATTCTCTTCACCGACCAGTGGCTGTCGCCGATCGCCCGTTTTGCCCGCCATGTGATCGCCGGGCGGACGGCCGTGCCTTCGGCGTGGGATTCGTCCGCCGCTCTGTTCGTGGTCGCCGAAACCCTGATCGGCGCCGTGACCAGGCAGCTGGAAGCGGCCGGCGCCAAGCGCATCCGCGACCTCGAAAGCCTTCGCTAGAGCAATTCCAGGAAAAGTGTGAGCGGTTTTCCGTTCGGAATTGCGTAAAAACAAGGAGATAGAGCGGTTCGCCGTTTCCGTAAAACGGTGAGACACCCTAGCCCGGTGAAAGCCGGTTGCCGCTGGCGAAACGCGGCAAAACGCAAGGGTCCGAACCATATCCGGACCTCACGTTACCGAGATTTAATGTGCACGATTGCGTGATAATTGCCATAAACCGCTGATATCGGGGTGTGGCGTGGCCGGTTTTTGCCCCCAGCCCGTATCGTCGAAGCGCCTGCTTCCATTGGGAATCCGGCAGACGAGTCCTGCCGCTGGAGTGTCGATGTCGAGCTGGAAACAGATTGTTGCAGCGCTTGTGATTCTGGTCGCCGCCGTGGCCGCCTGGGCGCGCTTTTATCCCGGCGCGCCGGAGACACTGGCGCGCTGGGGAATGGACGGCGTCATCGCCGCGACACCCCCCGCGACGGAAAGCGCCGCCGGCACCGGCCAGTCCGGACGCAACCGCGCCGGCCAGGTCGTGACCATCGTCGCTTCTCCCACCGGCACCGCCACCATCAACGACAGGCTGCAGGCGATCGGCACCGGCCGCGCCAACGCCACCGTCACCGTCAACCCATACTCGTCCGGACGCCTGACCGAACTGCTGGTCCAGTCCGGCACGCATGTCGAAAAGGGCCATGTCATCGCCAGGCTCGATTCCGAAACGGAAGTGATCGCGCGCGACCGCGCCCGGGTGGCGATCGAGGATGCGCAGTCCAAGCTCGACCGGGTAAAATCGCTCAGGGCGTCCAATGCGGCCACGCCCGTTGCCGTCGCCGATACCCAGGTGACGCTCGCCAACGCCAGGCTGGCGCTGCGCGACGCCGAGCTCGCGCTCGAGCGCCGTTCGGTCGTGGCGCCGATCGAAGGCACTGTCGGCATCCTGCCGATCGCCGCCGGCAACTACGTCACCAGCCAGTCGGCGATCGCCACGCTCGATGACCGCTCCTCGATCCTGGTCGATTTCTGGGTGCCGGAACGCTTCGCCGCCGCCGTCAAGGTCGGCGCCCAGCTGTCGGCCACGCCCTTGGCCAACCCCAACCAGGTCTACACCGGCACCGTCTCGGCCATCGACAACCACATCGACGAGAACAGCCGCACCCTGCTCGTCAAGGCGACGATCGCCAACCCCGCCGATTCGCTGCGCGCCGGCATGTCCTTCCAGATCGGCATGCGGTTCCCCGGCGATACCTATCCGGCGGTCAGCCCGCTCGCCATCCAGTGGGGCACCGACGGCGCCTATGTCTGGGCCGTCGCCAACGGCAAGGCCAAGCGTGTTCCGGTGCGCATCATCCAGCGCAACACCGAGACGGTGCTGATCGATGCGCCGGTCGTGAGCGGCGACATGGTGGTGACTGAAGGCACGCAGAGCGTCAGCGAAGGCGGCGATGTCCGCATCGCCGGCCAGGATCGCGCCGCCGAGGCCGAAGGCTCATGAGCGCCGGCGACGCCGCCTCGGGATCGGGCCTGACCGCGCTTTTCATCCGCAGGCCGGTCATGGCCTTCGTGCTCAACACGCTGATCGCGGTTGCCGGACTTGCCGCCTTCTGGGGCGTCGAGATCCGCGAATTGCCGGATGTCGACCGGCCCGTCATCACCGTCAACACCACCTTTGAGGGCGCGGCCGCCGAAACCGTCGACCGCGAGCTGACGGACGCGATCGAAGGCGCCGTCGCGCGCGTCTCCGGCGTCAAGTCGATTTCGTCCACCTCCTCCTTCGGCCAGAGCCGCGTCACCATCGAGTTCAATGACGGCGTCGACCTCAACGTCGCCGCCTCCGACGTGCGCGATACCGTCAGCCGCATCACCAACCAGCTTCCCGAAACCGCCGACGCGCCGCGTATCGTCAAGGCCGACGCGAACTCCGACCCGGTGATGCGGCTGGCGGTCACTTCCGACACCATGTCGGTCCAGGACATGACTGTGCTGGTCCAGGACCGCATCGAGGACGAGCTCGCCGCGGTTCCCGGCGTCGCCGACGTCCAGGTCTCCGGCGACCGCGACAAGATCTTCCGCATCGACGTCGACCAGAACAAGCTGGCGAGCCAGGGCTTCACCGTCGCCGACCTGAGAAAGGCGCTTGCCTCGGTCGCCTTCGATTCCCCGGCCGGCTCGATCACCACGACGAACCAGGACCTCATCGTGCGCACGACCGCCGACGTGACCACGCCGGAGGAGTTCGAGAACATCGTCATCGGCGGCGCCACTCGTATCCGCGACGTCGCCACCGTGACGCTCGGCCCCGATATCGGCCAGACCTCTTTGCGCTCCGACGGCAAGACCGGCATTGGGCTGGGCATCATCCGCCAGGCGGAATCGAACACGCTCGACATCTCGACCGGCGTGAGGGCCGCCGTCTCGAAACTTCAGGAGACGCTGCCCGCGGGCATGGCCATCAAGGTGACCAGCGACGATGCCGTCTTCGTCGACGGCGCCGTGCACGAGGTCGAGATCGCGCTGGCGCTGTCGGTCTCGATCGTGCTCATCGTCATCTACGCCTTCCTGCTCGACTGGCGCGCGACGCTGATCCCCGGCCTGTCGATGCCCGTGGCCATGATCGGGACCATCGCGGCCATCTATCTCGCCGGCTTCTCCGTCAACATCCTGACGCTGCTGGCGCTGGTGCTGGCGACAGGCCTTGTCGTCGACGACGCCATCGTCGTGCTGGAAAACATCGTGCGCCGCCGCAACGAAGGCATGGGGCCGCGCGCCGCGGCGGTGCTCGGCACCCAGGAAGTGTTCTTCGCCGTCGTCGCCACCACGCTGACGCTGGTCGCCGTCTTCGTGCCGATCTCCTTCCTACCGGGACAGACCGGCGGCCTGTTCCGCGAATTCGGCTTCGTGCTGGCGATGTCGGTGCTGCTCTCCTGCGTGGTCGCGCTGACGCTCTGCCCGATGCTTGCCTCGCGCATGCTGACCACCGCGTCGCTTCACCATGAAGGCGGCACCGGCATCGGCGCGCGCATCGGCGGCGCCTTGCACGGGCTCTACAAGCGCTGCCTGCGTCTTTGCCTCGACGCGCCGTGGATCGTGGTGCTGGTCGCGCTGATTTTCGCCGGTACCGCCTTCACCCTATTCGGCACCATCCGCCAGGAACTGACACCCACGGAAGACCGCGCCGTGGTGCTGTTGCGCATTAACGCGCCGCAAGGCGTCAGCCTCGACTACACGACCGAGCAGATGCGCAAGATCGAGCGGCTGATCCAGCCGCTGCGCGATTCCGGCGAGATCCGCTCGACCTTCGAGAACGCCGGCAACAACGGCTCCTACAATTCGGGCTTCATGGTGATGACGCTGGCGCCCTGGGACGAGCGCAGCCGCAGCCAGCAGGAGATCATGGCCGACATCAGCCGCCTGACGAAGCAGGTGCCGAGCGTGCGCGTCTTCCCGGTGCAGCCGAACAGCCTCGGCATTCGCGGCGCCGGCAACGGCCTGCAATTCGCGCTGGTCGGCAACGACCGCAAGGCGCTGAGCGAAGCGGCGGTGAAGGTCGTCGACGAGATGCGTCAGGACCCGCGCTTCCAGACGCCGCGGCTTTCCGTCGATCCGACGCAGCCGCAGTTGGCGGTGGCCATCGACCGCGAGCGCGCCTCCGATCTCGGCATCGACATCACCGGGCTCGCCGACACGCTGCAGGCCATGCTCGACGGCAACGATGTCGTCGACGTCTACATCGCCGACCGCAGCTATGGCGTGAAGCTGGTCTCGACCACCAACCCGATCAACGATCCGACGGATCTCGAAAACATCTTCCTGAAGACTTCCGACAGTCGCTTCGTGCCGATGTCGACCATCGCCACGTTGACCGAACGCGCCGTACCGCCGTCGCTGACGCGCGAGCAGCAGCAGCCCTCGGTCGCGATCACCGCCAACCTCGGCAGCGGCTTCGCGCTCGGCGAGGCGCTGACCAGGGCCGAGGCGATCGCGACACCGCTGCTGCCGCCGGGCGCGCGCATCCTGCCGCTCGCCGAAGCCGCCACGCTCGGCGAGAGCAACAACGCCATGATCGCCGTCTTCAGCTTTGCGCTGATCATCATCCTCCTGGTGCTGGCGGCCCAGTTCGAGAGCTTCGTCAGCGCCGTCATCATCATGGCGACGGTGCCGCTGGGGCTTGCCTGCGCCATCTTCGCGCTGCTTCTGTCGGGCACCAGCCTCAACGCCTACAGCCAGATCGGCCTGGTGCTCCTGGTCGGCGTCATGGCCAAGAACGGCATCCTGATCGTCGAGTTCGCCAACCAACTGCGCGACCGTGGGCTGGGCGTTCGCGAAGCGATCGAACAGGCGTCGACCATTCGCCTGCGCCCGGTGATGATGACCATGATCTGCACCGTGCTCGGCGGCGTGCCGCTGGTGCTGGCCGCCGGCGCAGGCGCCGAGGCGCGCGTGGCGCTGGGCTGGGTCATCGTCGGCGGCCTGGGGCTGGCCACCGTCTCGACCTTGTTCTTGACCCCGGTCGCCTATCTGCTGCTTGGCCGCTTCGTCACGCCCAAGGCGCATGAGGAAGCCCGGCTGAAGCGCGAGCTCGAGGAAGCGGTCTATATCGACGCGGAGCCGGCCGAGTAGATTACTTCAACAAACGGCCCTCGATCGACCAGCGCGCCGCCAGGAAATTCAGCACGGCGGCCACCACGACGCCGATGATCTTTGCCGGCCACACGCCGATGGTCCCGGCCAGGACGGCGATTGAAAGACTGGAAACGCCAAGCGAAATCAGCGCGCCCAGCGAGACGAAGCGCAGGAAGGAGCGGTGCAGCCGGATATCCGGGTCCCGTTCGAACGACCAGAAGCCATTCGCCACGAAGGAGAAGAGAACCGCTGCGAACCACGCGCCGATATTGGCGACCAAAGCCGGTACCGCGAGCTTGAGCAGCAGGAAAAAAGCGGCGAGGTCGATGCCGGTATTGACCAGCCCTACCAGGGCGAAACGGACGATCTTGTTGCCGGTCGAACGCTGCGGCTGGCCGGCGCTGCTCATGCACGGCCGTCCATGACGCGGGCTCCGGCCTTGTCGAGGCTGGCGCCGAAATCGCCGGAGGCCAGGAAGCCGAATTCGACTTCGCGCACGCCCTGCATCGGGTCGCGCCCGCGCAAAATGTCATCGACGTGGCCCGGATGGCACATGAACACGGCTTGTTCGGGCAAAGTATCGACTGCGGCGCGCAGCGTTGGGGCGAATTTCTCCGGCTGGCGCCAGTCATAGATCCCGGAAAGCGGCGTCATCACGCTGAAACCGGCCCGTTGCATCGACCTGTTGAAACCGGCGGCCAGAGCGGCGATCACCGCGATCTTGGCATCCAGGCCGGCGAGCCCGGGCGCGCCTCGTAGCGCCGGCTTGTGCGCGCTTCGCTCAAAACGGGCGAGCAACCAACGGCGTGCCGCTGGAAGAAAATGCACATGCTGGTGTCCGTCGATATAGTCAGGCGGGCCGCCCAGCGCTTCGACGAAGCGGCTGTATTGCGCGTCGAGCTCGGCATGGACGTCCTGCTCGTCGATACGCCCGCGCCGCATCGGCAGGGCAAGCGAGGCGAGCCCGGGCAACTTGCCTTCCGGCGCCAGGCTGGACGCACCGGTCACGGCGATCTGGTCGGTGAGGGTCAGGTGCAGCCCGATAGCGGCCTGTTGGCGGAACGGCCTGATGCGCGCCGCCGCCTCGTCCCATTCGGGAAAACCGGTCATGCATCCGGTTCCGGTCAGGCGGCCACGCTCGATGAGGTCGAGGATCGCGCTCGATACCCCCGGCGCCAGGCCGTAATCGTCGGCGATCAGTCGGATCGACCTGGTCATTTGTCGTGCGCGACCTGCTCTGCGGCATTGCCGTGCAGCACGTCGCGCACGATGTAGACGGGCCGGTCCTTGCTTTCGCTGAGCGTGACCCAGACATACTCGCCGATCAGGCCGAGCAGCGCCAGGTTGAGGCCGCCCAAAAGCACGACGGCGACCATGATGCTGGGGTAGCCGGGCACGGCGATGCCGTAAAACAGCACCTCGAAGAGCACCTTCACGCCATAGGCCAGACCGGCAAACGCCGCCAGCAATCCGATGAGGCTGATGACGCGCAGCGGGATCACGGAAAACGAAGTGAACCCTTCCAGCGAGAATGCGATCAGGTTGAACCTGGTCCATTTCGACGTGCCGCCGGCGCGGTTTTCCGGCGAGTACAGCACCGCCTTCTGGCGGAAGCCGGCCCAGGCGAACAGGCCCTTGTTGAAACGCCGCTTGTCCCGCACGCTGGTCAAGGCACGCGCCACCGCGCCGCGCATGACGCGGAAGTCTCCGGCATTCTCGGGAATATCGAAACGCTGGCTGCTGTTGATCAGCCGGTAGAACAGCCGCGCCAGCTGGCTGCGCCGCCAGCTTCCCTCGCGCCGGTCGTTCTGCGCGTAGACGACATCGATCTCCCGATTCTCGACCAGTTCGCCGATCATTTTCAGACTGATGTCCATGGAATGCTGGAGATCGGAGTCCATGATCAGGACCATGTCGCCGCGGGAATGGTCGAGGCCGGCGAGGACCGCCGCTTCCTTGCCGAAATTGCGGCTGAGCCGCACGATCTCCCAGGAGCCGGAGAGCGCGGCCGCGAACGTCTCGGCGCTGCCGTCGCGGCTGCCGTCGTCGACGAGTATCTTGCGGACCGTCATGCCGAAACGCTCCGCCACGGCCACTTCCAGCCTGTCGAGCAGCCCGACGAAGGCGATCGCGGATTCGGTCTCGTTGAAGAACGGCGCGATGATGTCGAGCATCTCAGCCATGCGCGACGGCTCCGGCGGCAGGCACCTTCCGTCTGTCTTGCGTCCAGAACCAGCCGATGAGCATCGAGGCAATTATGCTGATGCTGATCGGTCGGAACCACAGGTGGAAAAGATCGTGCAGTCGCAGATCGACACTGGTCAGTCCGGTGACGAAGAGGAGCATTGCCAAAAACCAGCACATGGTCCCGGCTCCCTTCTCCCGCCACAAAAGGGCGATGGAGAGACCGGCAGGCACCGCGACCATGGCATAGGTGTTCTGCTCGACCCGCGGATTGAAGACGCACATGTAGAATGCCGCGGCGAGGAAGATAGCCAGCCCGCTGATGTTGGAGTCCAGCCTGCGGTCGAACTGGAGCACCAGCCAAAGTGTGAGCAGACCAGCGACGACGCGCACGATCGTCGCCACGGATTCAGGGATCGGCATCCCGAACCGCGTGAAAGGCGCCGTGAAGTCGGCCGGAACAAAGGGGCCGGTTGGGTCGACGGTCATCGACGTCAGCAGCAGGAAGAAATCATGGTACTGCGCGTTGATGTAGTCGGTCGGCGCAAAGCCATAAGGGATGGCCAAAGCGACAACGACCGCCAGCACCAGCGCCGGTATCAGCCTGGGACGCAGCGCCCCCGCCAGAAGCAGCATGATGATCGCGGTCGGCTTGGCGATGATCGCAAGCGTGGCCCAGAAGAAGCTTTCGGCCCGGCGCCCCTCGAGTGTCGACAGCGCCAGCAACCAGCACGCCCCGGCGAGCAAGATCGTTGCCTGACCGTTGCGAAGCGCTGCCAGCGCCACCGGCAGGGCAAGGAAAAGACCGAAGGACAGCAGCCATGTCTGCTCCTGGCCGCCGAGCCTGCGCACCTGACGCATCGCGGCAAAGGTCAGCACCGAAAAGCCGAGCATGTGCCACAAAATATTGCCCAGATGCGGCCCGAGCTTCAGCAGGGGAACATAGAGGACGGCGAAGGCGGGAGCGTACAGATAGCCCATGGCGACTTCGACCTGGTACAGCGGTTGGCGGTCCAGGAAAGCTTCGCTGCCATGTCTATAGATATGGACCACCGAACGCGCATTGGGCGACCACAGCGCCAGGCCAAGCACAATCACAAACGCCCCGACCCAAAGCCAAAACCCCAAACGGTCGAAAACCGGCTTGGTTACCGTCATAGCACACCCCGCGCTCCGACCAGGGCGGCTTTCCCATCGCCACCCGGCCTTCACCGCCGGCGAGATATCACAACGAAATGAAATAGAACATCCAAGCGTGACTGTTACCGGCGCGACGCAAAGGACGTTGGAACAACGACATTTTTCCGCCACCCTCTCATCGATCACGGCTTTGTGTTCGAAGGCATCGCCTCCGATCCCACCGGCCGCGATCGGCGCCCGGATTGCTTCACGGCTTGATGAACACCTTTCCATTGGGCTTGGCGAGCTCGGCCGGCAATCGCGCCATCGCCTCGCCCAGCGGCACGACCGCCGTGACGTCGGTCGACCAGCGTCCGTCGGAAAAGCGCTTCTGCGCCTCCAGCACCGCCGGACCCAGCCTGTCGCGGAACTGCCGCATCCATTCCGCCAGCCAGAAACCTTCGACGCGCTTGTGCTGGAAGATCAACTGGCCAGGCTCGCGGATCACCGTCGGCTCGGCGTCGAGCCTTCCATAGACGATCCAGCGGGCGTGTTTCGGCATGGCGTTGAAGATCGTCGAGGCCAGCGGCCCGGTGACCGCGTCGAGGAAGATGCGCGGTTGCTCGGCCTTCATCACCTCGCGCAACGTCGCCTCGAAATCCGCCGCCTTCTCGTTGAGCACATGGGCGGCGCCGAGCTCCTTCAAAGGCGGGATCTGCTCGTCGCGGCGCACGGTGACGATCGGCCGGAATCCCGCCTCCTTCGCCAGCCCGATGATCAGCTTGCAGAGCTGGCTGGCGCCCGCGGTCATGACGAAGGCTTTTTCGCCCTCTTGCTTGACGATGTCGAACATAGCCAAGGCGGTCAGAGGATTGACGATCATCGCGGCGCCGTCCTCGTCGCGCACCGTGTCGATGAGCGGGATGCAGGACGCGGCCTCGGCAACCGCATAATCCGCCCATGCGCCCCAGTTCGACACGCCGGTGGCGAAGCCAACGCGCTTTCCCGCCAGGCTCCGGGCATAGGCGTCGTCGCCAGTGGCGCCGCCAACGCCGACGCCTTCGAAGCCGGCCGGACGGCCCTTGACCCGCGGCTGGCCGTACTGGCCCTTGATGAAGGCGATGTCGGACGGGTTGATCGAGGCGAGGCTGACCTTGATCAGCGCCTGTGTCGGCCCCGGCTCCGGCACCGCGATGCTGCCGGGCCGGAGGTAAGGCTCCATCGCCTCCAGCGCGGCCGCCGAAGGCGTCCTGGTGTAACCGTGGCCGACGAGCAGCAAGCCCCGCATTTCGGATGGAAGCGCCATGGCTGTCAGACCTTCTCCTGCGTGTATTTCCTCAGTTCCGTGCGCGCCACCTGGCGCCGGTGCACGGCGTCCGGCCCGTCGGCTAGCCGCAAAGTCCTCAGATGCGTCCAGGAGCGGGCGAGCGGCGTGTCCTGGCTGATGCCTTGCGCGCCGAACATCTGCACCGCCTCGTCGGTGACCTTCAGCGCGATGCGGGGCGCCACCACCTTGATCTGGCTGATCCAGGGGGCGGCGGCGCGCGGGTCGCCCTGGTCGATCATCCACGCAGCCTTGAGGCAGAGCAGCCGCGCCATCTCGATCTCCATGCGGCATTCGGCGATGATGTCGAAATTGGCGCCGAGCTTTGCCAGCGACTGGCCGAAGGCCTCGCGCCGCACCGAGCGCTGGCACAGCATCTCCAGCGCCATCTCGGCCTGGCCGATGGCGCGCATGCAGTGATGGATGCGGCCAGGCCCCAGCCGCCCCTGCGCGATCTCGAAACCCCTGCCCTCGCCGAGGATCAGGTTCGCCGCCGGCACCCGCACATTCTCGAATCTCAGATGCATATGGCCGTGCGGCGCGTCGTCGTCGCCATAGACCTGCATGGGCCGCAGCCTGGTGATGCCCTTGCTGTCGGAGGGCACCAGGATCATCGAATGCCGGCGATGCTGCGGCGCCTCGTCCGATCCGGTCCTCACCATGACGATATAGATGGCGCAGCGCGGATCGCCGGCGCCCGACGCCCACCATTTCTCGCCGTTCAGCACATAATCGCCGCCTTGCCGCTCGCAGCGCATCGAAATATTCGTGGCGTCCGAGGAGGCGACGTCCGGCTCGGTCATCAGATAGGCCGAGCGGATCTTTCCCTCGAGCAGCGGTTCCAGCCAGTCCCGCTTGTGCGCTTCCGAGCCGTAACGCTCCAGCACCTCCATATTGCCGGTGTCGGGCGCCGAGCAGTTGAAGGTCTCGGCGCCGAGATGGGTCTTGCCCATCTCCTCCGCCAGATAGGCGTATTCGACGGTGGAAAGGCCGTAGCCGCGCTTGGAATCGGTCAGCCAGAAGTTCCACAAGCCGCGCTCCCGCGCCGTCTTCTTCAAGCCTTCCAGGATTTCCGTCTGCCTGGCCGTGTAGGACCAGCGGTCGCCCCCCTTGCCGACTTCGGCGAGAAATTCTTCGCCAAGCGGCGCGATCTCGTCGCGCACCATCGCCGCCACACCCTGGTGGATCGGCTTCAGCCGCTCGGTCATGCCGAGATTCATGTCCGCCATCGCTTCCAGCCTTTCCGAAGATAAATCTTTACCCGTGGCAAGGATGACCGTACTTCGGCTAGCCTTGTCAACGCGAGTCCCTCGCCGTTTGGCAGAGGTGTGCGGAGGAATCCAATGAGCTATCTGGACAAGCTGTTCTCGGTCGCCGGCAAGACCGCGCTGGTGACGGGCGCGGCGACCGGCATCGGCCGCATGGTGGCGACCGGTTTGGTCCGCGCCGGCGCCCATGTGATGATCGCCTCGCGCAAGGGCGAGGACTGCATCAAGGTCGCCAACGAATTGAACGCGCTCGGCGGCTCCGGCCATGCCGACGGCTTTGCCGGCGACGTTTCCAGCGAAGCAGGCATCGCGGCGCTCGTCGCCGAGGCCAAGGCGCGCACGCAGCGCCTGCATATCCTGGTCAACAATGCCGGCATTTCCTGGGGCGCGCCGCTTCAGGATTTCCCCTACCACGCCTGGGCCAAGGTGTTCGGCGTCAACGTCACCGCCGTCTTCCACCTGACGCGGGAGCTTTTGCCGTTGCTCGACGCCGCCGCGAGCGACCAGGATCCTGCCCGCGTCATCAATCTCGGCTCGGTGATGGGCACCCAGCCGCTGGCCGACGACGCCTATTCCTACGCGGCCTCGAAAGCGGCGGTGCATCATTTGACGCGCACGCTGGCGATCGAGTTCGCCGCCCGCCGCATCACTGTCAACGCCTTTGCGCCGGGTCCTTTCCAGAGCCGCATGACGGCCTTCGCCACCGCGACCGAGGAGCAGTCGAAACATGTTGGTAACCATGTTCCGCTCGGCCGCATCGGCGTGGCGGATGACATTGCCGGCGCAACGCTTTATTTGTGCAGCCGTGCCGGGAGCTATGTAACCGGCGCCATCCTGCCCATCGACGGCGGCCAGTCGGTGCAGCATGGAATGACGTTATTCAAGGAATAAGACGCCCGATTCAGGGAATCCGGGCGGGGTTCAAGGAATAAGGCGTCCGGTTCTGGGAATCGTAATCCGGGCGGGGGTGCGGAGGACATCAGCGTGGAACCGATCAGTCTCGATACGCTTCTGGCAAGCGTCGGCAAGGAGGTCGGCGTCTCGCCCTGGCGAACGGTGACACAGCGCATGATCGACCAGTTCGCCGATGCGACCGACGACCACCAGTTCATCCATTGCGATCCGGAGCGCGCCCAGCGCGAGACGCCGTTCGGCGGCACCATCGCGCATGGTTTCCTGTCGCTGTCGCTTTTGTCGGCCATGACCTTCGAGACCATGCCGCCGCTGGAAAATGGCAAGATGGGCGTCAACCATGGTTTCGATACGCTGCGCTTCCTGGCGCCGGTGAAGACCGGCTCGCGCATCCGCACCCATTTCGTGCTTGCCGACGTCAAGGTCAGGCCCTCTGGCTGGGTGCAGACGGCGCATGACGTGACCATCGAGATCGAGGGTTCGAAGAAGCCGGCGCTGACGGCCCGCTGGCTGACTTTGACGCTGATCGAACGCCAGCCCGAGAACGCATGAGCGGCGAGGCCGGTGCCATCGACCAAGCGGCGCTTGCGCCCTATCTCGAAGCGCGTATTCCGGGCTTCGCCGGCCTTGCCGGTATTGAAAAATTCAAGTCTGGGCAGTCCAATCCGACCTACCTTTTGACAGCCGCCAGCGGCCGCTATGTGCTTCGCGCCAAGCCGCCGGGACAATTGCTGAAATCCGCGCATCAGGTCGACCGGGAATTCCGGGTCATGCGGGCGCTTGCCGGCACCGCAGTGCCGGTGCCGCGCATGCTGCATCTGTCGGGTGAAGAATCGCCGATCGGCCGCATGTTCTATGTCATGGAATATCTCGACGGCCGCATCTTCTGGGATCCGTCGCTGCCGGACGTTTCCGGCAATGAGGAGCGCGCCGCGATCTACGACGCGATGAACGCGACGCTTGCCGCCCTGCACGATGTCGATGTCGACGCCGTCGGCCTTGGCGACTTCGGCAAGCCCGGCAGCTATTTCGAGCGCCAGCTCGCGCGCTGGACCGGCCAGTACCGCGCCTCCGAAACCGAAACCATAACCGATATCGACGGGCTGATTGCGTGGCTCGAAACGCATATTCCGGCCGATGATGGCCGCGTTTCGCTTGTCCATGGCGACTACCGGGTGGACAATATGATGTTCGCCCCGGGCGCGCCGAAAGTCATCGCTGTGCTCGACTGGGAACTGTCGACGCTCGGCCACCCCTTCGCCGACCTCGCCTATCAATGCATGCAATGGCGTCTGCCGCATGCCTCGGGCTTTCGCGGTCTGGGCGGTGTCGACCGCGCCGCTGCCGGCCTGCCTTCCGAGGAAGCCTATGTCGCCGCTTACTGCCGCAGGCGCGGCATCGAGGCGATCGACAACTGGCCCTTTTTCCTGGCCTTTGCCTTTTTCCGGCTGGCGGCGATCTGCCAGGGCGTCTATCGCCGCGCGCTGGACGGCAATGCTTCCAATCCGGAAAAGGCGAAGACCTACGGCCAGGCGGTGAAGCTGATCGCGATACGCGCTGCGGAGCTGATCGGCAGGAAGAACTGAAGAAAGGAAAGCTGAGCCATGGGCCGTTTCGATGGGATGACGGTGCTGATCACCGGCGCGACCGGTGGTCTCGGCAGCGGCGCGGCAAAGGCCTTCGCCGCCGAAGGCGCGCGGCTGGTGCTCTCCGATCTCGACGAGGCTGCGCTCGGCGGTTTCGCCGCAACGCTGGACGCAGAGACAGTCCACCTTGCCGGCAACATTGCCGACGAAAAGCTCTCGGAGGATCTGGTGCAACTGGCCGTCGAGAAATTCGGCCGGCTCGACATCGCCGTCAACAATGCCGGCATCGTGCATAGCTTCGTGCGCCTGCCGCAGGTAAGCTCTGAAGAGGCGCGCCGCGTGGTGGAAGTCGACCTGCTCGGCGTCTTCTACGCCATGAAGCACCAGATCCCGCGCATGGAGCGGCAATTCAAGGAAAGCGGCAAGGGCGGCATCATCGTCAACATCGCCTCGGTCGCCGGCCTCTCCGGCGCGCCGAAGCTCTCGGTCTATGCCGCCGCCAAGCATGGCGTGGTTGGACTGACGCGCTCGGCGGCCGTGGAATATGCCAGCAAGGGGATACGCATCAACGCGGTCTGCCCGGCCCACACCCGCACGGCGATGGTCGATGGCTTCGTGCGTCACACAGGAGCGCCCGAAGCCGAAGCGCTTGCCGAGCTCACCCGCGGCGTGCCGATGAAGCGTGTCGGCGAGGTCGACGAGATCACGACCGGCATCCTGTTCCTCGCCGACCCCGCCAATTCGTTCATGACCGGCCATGCGCTGGCGCTCGACGGCGGCATTGGCGCGATCTGAGCATGCCGGGAGCGGCTTGCACCCGCAATCGCGTTAACCGAAGAGTTTGAGCGGACGTTGCGGAACCGGAACGCTCTCTTGTCCGTTTCCGTACAGCGTATATAATTTCGTCAGGCAACCAACGACAAAAAGGCAGCGGACATTGACGCTGAGCGTTCAGAAACGCCGCGAAAAACAGAAGGCAGAGCTTCGCTCAGAACTGGTCGCGGCGGCTCACAAGCTGGTGCAGGAAGAGGGCTACGAGGGCCTCACCATCCGCAAGCTGGCCAAGCGGGTCGGCTACGCGCCGATGTCGGTT
This sequence comes from Mesorhizobium sp. BH1-1-5, assembly GCF_020165615.1. Classification (NCBI taxonomy): domain Bacteria; kingdom Pseudomonadati; phylum Pseudomonadota; class Alphaproteobacteria; order Hyphomicrobiales; family Phyllobacteriaceae; genus Mesorhizobium; species Mesorhizobium sp. BH1-1-5. The sequence goes on along the minus strand of NZ_JAIUIM010000008.1, from coordinate 10,885 downwards.
TATTCCTATTTCGCCGACAAGCAGGACATCCTCTTCGCGCTGGCCGAAGACGCCTTCGAGACGCTCGCGCGGCGCATCGAGGAGCATCCCGCCGACGACCCGGTCGAGGCGCTCAAGGCGGTGATGACCGAATATGCCGCCTTCGGGCTTGGCAATCCCAATGAGTACCGCACCGTCTTCATGACCGAGAAAACGCGGCTGCCGGAAGGCCGCAGCTATGAGGACATGGAAGAGAGCAATCCGGCCATGAAGGTGCTGATCAGCAGGGTCGAGGCCTGCGTCGCCGCCGGCAGGCTCAAGGGCGATCCGCGCGCCATCGCGACCATGCTATGGACGGTCGGCCACGGCACGATTTCGCTGCTGATCACCTTTCCCTTCTATCCTTTCGGCGACCCCGAGGCTTACGTGAAGCGCATGTGCAACTTCGTGATGGCCTCGCTGTCCGAGCAGGACATCCCGCCGCTCACCGAAACCCCGGTCGACTGCTGATCCCCTGGAGCAATTCCAGGAAAAGTGTGAGCGGTTTTCCGTCCGGAATTCCGTGAAACAACGGCTAGAGCGGTTCGCCGTTCTCGCGCCACCGTCGGCTTGATTCGCGGCGGCGCGTTCCTACGTTCAAAAAAATTTGTCGTACACGTACAGATTTTCTCTTGAATTCCGTTTCCGGTGGCCGTATTTGTACGTTGAGTCGTACATGTACGAAAAGAGATGACTGGAGACGGAAAATGAAGAAGACCATCCTCACCCTCGCCGCCGTGCTGGCTTTCTCGGGCGCCGCTTTTGCCGGCACGAACCAGCCGGTCAAGCATGCCCCGGCCGCCTGCGCCCAGACCAACGCCAATGTGGTTCTTGATTGCACCGCGACCGGCTCGGTCGAGAAGGCGGACGCCTCCAAGACCCAGACCAAGAGCCCACGCCTCGGCATCGACGTCAGCCCGTGGTTCGTGCCCGGCCTGTAACAGCTATCGGCACAATCAACGAAAACGGGCGGCACTTGGCCGCCCTTTTTCGTTCCAGCTTTGTCGCCTTGAGGCCTGCCCAAAACCTATTTCTTGCGCTGTTTCGTTCCCGCCACGGTCTTGGCCTTGCCCGGTTTCGCCGGCGAGCCGGGGATGGCGCTGCTGGTGATCGACACCGGATCGCTGGCCGGAAACGTGTCCTCGAGGCCTTCCTCGAGTTCCTCTTCCTCGACCTCGCGATGCCTTTCGTGCTCCAGCGAACGGACTGCCGCTGTCTTCTTGGGCGACTTCGGCGCGGTTCTGGACGGCATCGGCAATCTCCCTCGCAAGCTGCGGAAACGGACAGGGCCGGCGATGGTTCCTGGCGCGCGGCTTTGCGACGGCGCAGTGTGGAGATCAGTTCGCCGCGTCGCTCGCCGCTTCCGACAGCAGAGTAAAGACATAGTCCGAGAAGGAACGCCAGCATTCCACCCGGAACGCATCGGCCGCGCTGCGCAACAGCACGATCTCGGATTTGCCGAGAATGGTGCGCGAGGCCGCTCCGACCGGGAAAGCCTCGAGCGACAGGTCCTGCGGACAGCCCGAATTGACCGTCACGGCGGCCGCGGGTCCGGCAACCGAAATCCCGACATTGCGATGCGAGATGCCGACCGCCGAATGCAGCACGGTCACCTTGGCGCAGTCGGCGAGCGGATCGTTGCCGGCCTCGTCGATGATCAGCCATTCGTCCGGTCCGAGCCACAGCGCCGTGCGCCCGTCCTTTGTCGCCGAAGTCTTCGGCTTGACCGGCAGTGTCACGCCGAGCGCCTTGGAAAGCGCGGCGAGCGAAGCCTGCGGCGCGCGCAGCGAGATGCGCTCCGCCGGCGGCAGCATCTCCACCTTCACGCCCGGCGCCGTAACCGTGCGGCCGGCGAGTGCCGGCCGGCGCTCGACGGAAGGCGCGGCGGCAGCGGCTTTTGTCTTGGCGGCGGCCTTAGCCATTGAGGCGTTCTCCCTTCTCGTCGACGAACACCATGCCGGTGACCTCCACCTCGATCGTGCCGTTCGGCATCGGCACATAGAGCGTCTCACCCATGCGGTCGCGGCCGCCGGCGACCAGCGCCAGCGCGATCGAGCGTCCGCAATTTTCCGACCAGTAGCTTGAGGTGACGTGGCCGATCATCTTCATCGGGATCGGCTGCTTGGGATCGGCGACGATCTGCGCACCCTCTTCCAGCACCACCTTCGGGTCCTTGGTCTTCAGGCCGACGAGCTGCTTGCGGCCCTTGGCAACCAGATCCGAGCGGGTCAGGCCACGAATGCCGACGAAATCGGTCTTCTTCTTGCCGACCGCCCAGTCGAGCCCGGCATCGTTCGGCGTCACCGTGCCGTCCGTGTCCTGGCCGACGATGATGTAGCCCTTTTCGGCGCGCAGCACGTGCATCGCCTCGGTTCCGTAGGCAGTCGCGCCATGCTTCTGGCCTTCGGCCCACAGCGCTTCCCAGACCGCCTCGCCGTAATCGGCCGGCACGTTGACTTCAAAACCACGCTCGCCGGTGAAGGACATGCGAAACAGCCTTGTCGGCACACCGCAGATCCTGCCTTCGCGCACCGACATATGCGGCATTCCCTCGTCCGACATGTCGATGCCTTCGACCAGCGGCGCGATGATGTCGCGCGACTTGGGCCCCTGCACGGCGATCACCGCCCATTGCTCGGTGATCGAGGTCAGCCACACATTGAGATGCGGGAACTCGGTCTGGAGGTAGTCCTCCATGTGGTTCATGACGCGCGGCGCGCCACCGGTCGTCGTCGTCACGTGGAAGCGATCCGGCGCAAGCCTGCCGACGACACCGTCGTCATAGATGAAGCCGTCCTCGCGCAGCATGATGCCATAGCGGCAGCGGCCGGCTTCCAGCTTCTCCCACGGGTTGGTGTAGAGCAGCTCCATGAACTTCGCCGCGTCCGGCCCGACCACCTCGATCTTGCCGAGCGTCGAGGCGTCGAACAGGCCGCCGACCTTGCGCACCGTCACGCATTCGCGGTCGACCGCCTTGTGCATGTCCTCGCCGGCTTTCGGGAAATACCAGGCGCGCTTCCAGTGGCCGACATCCTCGAACACAGCACCTTGCGACGCCGCCCAGCCATGCGTCGCCGTGCGGCGGGTCGGGTCGAACAGCGCGCCGCGTGCATGGCCGACGATCGAGCCGAAGGTCACCGGCGTGTAGGGCGCGCGGAAGGTAGTGAGGCCGACCTGCGGGATCGGCTTGCCGAGTTCCTCGGCGGCGATCGCCAGGCCGTGCATGTTCGACGTCTTGCCCTGGTCGGTCGCCATGCCGTTGGTGGTGAAGCGCTTGACGTGCTCGATCGAGTGCATGCCTTCATGCACCGCCTGGCGGATATCCTTGGCGGTGACGTCGTTCTGGAAGTCGACGAAGGCCTTGACCGTGGTGCCCGGCCCGGCGCCGGGGCCTGCGCCCAGCATGCCGCGCGACCAGCTCTCGCTGGCGTCGACCTTCGGCTTGGCGCCCTTGCCAACTTTGCCGCCGGCCTCCTTCGCCGCCTTGGCGCCGGCCGCGTAAGCCTCGTCGATCGTCGCGTCGAGCCCATCGGTGCCGTTGCATGCGCCGACCGAGACGCAGTCCTGCGCATAGGTGCCAGGCACGAAGCGCCTGGTCTCGTCGTTGAAGGCGACCTTGCCGCGCGACTGCGAGAACAGATGCACCGACGGCGTCCAGCCCGCCGACATCAGGATTGCGTCGACCGGGATGGTCCGCTCACCGCCACCGTTCTTCGGCTGCACGGTCATGGACGACACGCGCAATTTGCCGCCGGCGCTGACCACGGCGCGACCGAAATTGATCTCGATGCCGAGCGCCCGCGCCTCGTCGATCACCGGTCCCGACGGATTGTCGCGCAGGTCGACGATGGCCGCGACATTGACGCCCGCCTTCTTGAGGTCGATCGCGGCGGCATAGGCGGAATCATTCGCCGTATAGACGCCGACATTCCTGCCGACCGCCACGCCATAGTGGTTGAGATAGGTGCGCGCCGCCGAAGCCAGCATGACGCCCGGACGGTCGTTGTTGGCGAACACCATGTGGCGCTCGATGGCGCCGGTGGCGATGACCACGCGATTGGCGCGGACCTGCCAAAGGCGATCGCGCGCCAGCTCGCGACCAGGGTTTTTAATGTGGTCGCTGACCCGCTCGACCAGGCCGACGAAGTTCTGCGCGTAATAGCCGAAGGCTGTCGCGCGCGACAGCACGCGCACATTGCCCATCGCCTTGAGCCTGGCGATCGCGCCTTGAGCCCATGCGTAGCCGTCCTGGCCATCGATCTTCGCGCCGCTCTCGAAGCGCAGGCTACCGCCGAACTCGGCCTGCTCGTCGGCGAGGATCACCCGCACGCCCGTTTCGGCCGCTGCGAGCGCCGCGGCAATGCCGGCGGCGCCGCCGCCCAGCACCAGCACCTCGCAATGCGCGTAGCGGGAGGCATAATGGTCCGGATCCGGTTTCTCGGGCGAAACGCCGAGGCCTGCGGCAGCGCGGATCTTCGGCTCGTAGAGATCCTTCCAGGCCCATTTCGGCCACATGAAGGTCTTGTAGTAGAAGCCGGCCGAAAACAGCGGCGAGGCGATGTCGTTGACCGCGCCGACGTCGAAGGCGAGCGACGGCCAGCGGTTCTGCGAATTGGCCGTCAAGCCGTCATAGAGCTCCTGCACGGTCGCGCGCACATTCGGCGTCTTGCGCGCGTCGTCGCGCACGACCTGCACCAGCGCGTTGGGCTCTTCCGCGCCTGCCGACAGGAAGCCGCGCGGCCGGTGATATTTGAACGAGCGGCCGACCAGATGCACGCCATTGGCGAGCAGCGCCGAGGCGAGCGTGTCGCCCTCGATGCCGCTGTAGGACTTGTCGTCGAAGCTGAACGAGGCGGTCTTCGCCTGGCTGAGGCGACCGGCGCCGGAAATGCGGAATGCGGCGCTCATTTCGCGGCTCCAGGCAATTTCGCGGGCTTCGGCTCGCCGACCTTGTAGGTCATGATGAACTTGTCGGTGACGGTGTCGCGCACCGCGTTGAAGAAGCGCGCGCAGCCGTGGATGTGCCGCCAGCGCTCATAGATGACGCCCTTCGGGTTGGCGCGGATGAAGAAGAATTTCTCGAAATCGTCGTCGCTCTCGCCGGCAATGTTGGTGGAGCGGGCGATATGCGCCTCGCCGGCATTGCGGAACTCGAGTTCCGGGCGCTCTTCCTCGCAATAGGGGCAGCGGATGAGAAGCATCTGGGTGATCCTAAAACTTGCCGTGACCGACGCGCGCGCCGGCCGGGTGAAAGCAAAGCGGCTGAGCCATCATCAATGCGCCACCGCCGCCGCCGCGGCCTCGTCGATGAGACGGCCGGTGCGGAAGCGCTCCAGCGTGAAGGGCGCGTTGATCGGATGCGGCTCGTCCCTGGCGATGGTGTGGGCAAAGACATTGCCCGAACCGGGGGTCGCCTTGAAGCCGCCCGTGCCCCAGCCGCAATTGACGTAGAGGCCCTTGACCGGCGTCTTGGCCAGGATCGGCGAGCGGTCGGGCGTCACGTCGACGATGCCGCCCCAGGAGCGCAGCATCTTCATGCGGGTGAAGATCGGGAACATCTCGCAGATGGCGTCGAGCGTGTGCTGCAATATGTGCAGGCCGCCGGTCTGCGAATAGGAGATATACTGGTCGGTGCCGGCGCCGATGACGAGCTCGCCCTTGTCGGACTGCGAGATATAGGCGTGCACCGTGTTCGACATCACCACGCAGGGCACGACCGGCTTGATCGGCTCCGACACCAGCGCCTGCAGCGGATAGCTTTCGAGCGGCATGCGCACGCCGGCCATGTCCATGATGACCGATGAATGGCCGGCCGCGACCACACCGACCTTCTTGGCGCCGATGAAGCCTCGCGTCGTCTCGACGCCGCTGACCGCGCCATTGGCCGCGCGCTTGATGCCGGTGACCTCGCAGTTCTGGATGATGTGCACGCCGCGCGCCGAAGCGCCGCGCGCATAGCCCCAGGCGACCGCATCGTGGCGCGCCGTGCCGCCGCGCCGCTGCAACGCCGCGCCCATCACCGGATAGCGCGCTTCCCTGGAGATATTGAGCGGCGGACAGAATTCCTTCGCCTGCTCCGGCGTCAGCCATTCATTGTCGATGCCGTTGAGGCGGTTGGCATGGATATGGCGCTTGAAGACCTGGACGTCATGCACGTTGTGCGCCAGCATCATGACGCCGCGCGCCGAATACATGACGTTATAGTTGAGCTCCTGGCTAAGCCCGTCCCACAGCTTCAGCGCATGGTCGTAGATGCCGGCGCTTTCGTCATAGAGGTAGTTGGAGCGGATGATGGTGGTGTTGCGGCCGGTGTTGCCGCCGCCGAGCCAGCCTTTTTCCAGCACCGCGATGTTGGTGATGCCGTGCTCGCTCGCCAGATAATAGGCCGTCGCCAGGCCATGCCCGCCGGCGCCGACGATGATGACGTCGTATTCCTTCTTCGGCTCGGGCGAGGTCCACTGCTCTTCCCAGCCCTTGTGGCCGCGCATCGCCTCGCGGGCAATGGCGAATACGGAGTATTTCTTCACGTTAAGCCTCGCGCCAAAAATCGCGGATGTCGTCCGGGCCTCTCCCGTCACGCGAGGTTTATCACTAGCGAAACGGCGATGTCATCCTTGCGCTGTTTGCGACGGCGCTTGCCGTTTTGCGCCGTGGTCAAAACGACTGCTGTTTTGAGCTCCGTCCGTCGATGTTTCGGCCGACGCACGCTTTAAGATAGACGGCCCGATCGCATAGGTCGGCCGCAAATAACCCTGGCGGCAGTCGGCGGCGATTTTGCGAACTTCCGCATCGTCTGACTGCTCCACCATGGCCACGAAGCGCTCGACGATCACTTCGCGCGGCCTGATGGCCACGGCCGCCGCAAAGCGTCGTAACACCGCATCCGGATGGTCGAGCAACCGTGGCAGGTCCTTGGAACTCGGCATCAAATAGTGACCATAGCTATCGACCAGCGCCTTGAAAGCCGATTCCGGGCGCAGTGCGGCGGCATTTTCCACCGCAAGCCTTAGCTGCCAGCGCTGCGCAAGGCGGATGAACTGGACAACCCTCCAGCGAACGCCGGCATGTTCGTCATCGAGCCGCAGCATGAGGCGGCCGAGAATAGCCCCATCCGCAGGTGTCGTGCATCCCAGAAGCGCCTCGATTGCGTCGAACCGGATGCCCGAAACTGCGTTGTCGAGCAGATCGGCGATCTCCGCGACCACGCAATTCATCTTGTAGCTTAGCCTGGGGCTTTCGGAGACCAAATAAACGGCAGCGGCCTGCGTAAAGAGGTTGGCGGACGTTAGCAGCGGCCTGAGGTTTTCAAGCGGAAAGCCTTTGTGAAATTCCGATTGAAGGGCGAACGTCAACTCGCTGTCGCCCTCGAAGCCGGGCTCCAGCAACTTGCTCACTATGTCTTGGGGGGTCATAGGTATGGGTGGCGCGTCCACCCGCAAAATTTCAATAATTGTTTGGGTAGCCTGCCTGTCGTGGCGCGTCAACAGCACAAGATAATTTGCGAGCCCTCCTGCTTGCGCTAGGTCAAAGAACGCATCCCGGCTGGTTGATAGGAGCGCTTTCGATCGCTATCGCTGACGTCCGTCAACTTCGGAGGCAGGAAGAGGCAGGAACTTGAGCAGCACCTGGTGGAATCTGACCTTGCGCTTTCTGCTAGAACTTGCGGCACTGCTCGGGCTCGGCATGGCAGGCTGGAGCCTGTCCGAAGGGTGGTGGCGCTGGCTCTTCGCCTTGGCCTTGCCACTTATTGCAGCCGCGCTGTGGGGAATCTTCGCGGTTCCTGACGACCCAAGCCGCTCAGGCCGCGCGCCGGTTCCGGTGCCAGGCGCGGTGCGGCTGGTGTTGGAACTCGTCGTACTGTTCGGCGGTGCCGCTGGATTTTATCTGGCCGGCCACGCGGCCATCGGCATCGCCATGGCTCTGCTGATTGCCCTCAGCTACGCCTTCTCGCTGGACCGGCTGGCTTGGCTGTTGCGGCAGTAGGGCAATAGGGCCGTTGCCGGTTTCGGGTGGCCGCGGCAATCCGCATCTGCGACCAAGCATCCATCCGCCGCAAGTCGGCACGAAGGAAGGATGCTGAGACATGTTTACCCTGACAAACAAGGTCGCGATCGTCACCGGCGCAAGCTCCGGCATCGGCCGCGCCACCGCCAAACTGTTTGCCGGGCAGGGCGCAAGCCTGGTCGTCGCGGCCCGGCGTCAGGCCGAGCTCGACGCGCTCGTCGGCGAGATCGAGGATGCCGGCGGTACGGCGGCCGCGCTTGCGGGCGATGTCAGGGACGAAGCTCATGCCCAGGCGTTGGTGGAACTCGCTATGGCCCGCTTCGGCGGCCTCGACATCGCCTTCAACAATGCCGGCGCCGTCGGCGCGATGGGACAGGTGCCCGACATGGCACCGGCGACCTGGCATGAGACGATGGACACCAACCTGACCAGCGCCTATCTCGCCGCGAGACATCAGATACCGGCGATGCTGGAGCGCGGCGGCGGCTCGCTTGTCTTCACCTCGAGCTTCGTTGGCTACACCGCCGGCATGCCGGGCATGGCGGCCTATGCCGCGGCCAAGGCCGGTCTGATCGGGCTGACGCAGGTGCTCGCCGCCGAATACGGGCCCAAGGGTCTGCGCGTCAACGCGCTGCTGCCCGGCGGCACCGACACACCCGGTGCGACCACGACCACGCCCGAGGCGCGCGCTTTCGTCGAAGGCATTCACGCGCTGAAGCGCATGGCTCAGCCGGAAGAGATCGCCCGCTCGGCGCTTTATCTCGCCTCGGATGCATCGAGCTTCACCACCGGCACGGCCCTGTTTGCCGATGGCGGCGTATCGATCAACCGGACGTGATCCGGCTAGCGGACAGCGGACGTGCTCATCGCCGAAAATCTCGCTATGCGGCCTTGCATTCCGGTCCGATTTGACGATTTGGTTTCCCGTCGAAAATCGGACCGGAACGATGCTGCTGATCAGAACCTACGTCGCCCAGAGCGCCATCGAAGGCGTCGGCGTCTTCGCCGCCGAGCCGATCCGCAAAGGCGCTTCGATCTGGCGCCTCGATCCGGATTTCGACCGGCTGATCCCGATGGAAAAATATGAAGCCGCATCCCCGCATCTCAAGGAACTGCTCGACCGCTACGCCTATCCGAGCCCGGACAAGCCCGGCTTCATGGTCTATGAGGTCGACAATGGCCGCTTCATGAACCATTCCGAGCGGCCGAACACGGATTTCTCGCAATATGGCGGCGCCACCGCCACCCGCGACATCGCCGCCGGCGAGGAAATCACCTGCGACTATGGCGAGTTTTTCGAGGACTTTGCGCGCCTCCATCTGGCGACCGCGTAAGCCAGGCCAAGGTCCAGGCGCAGCGCTCGGGTTTTTGATCGCTGTTTCCCGCAATCAGAGGTGGACATCCCAGCCTGATTCTGCTATCAGCCGCCACAATTCGCGGTGCAATTCGCCGCGGAGGCATCTCAGCTATGGCTGTTTGCCTAACGATTTCAAACCCGAAGACAGGATTGCCCGTGCAGGTACTCGTCCGCGACAACAACGTTGATCAGGCGCTTCGCGCGCTGAAGAAGAAGATGCAGCGCGAAGGTATTTTCCGCGAAATGAAGATGCGCGGTCACTACGAGAAGCCGTCCGAGAAGCGTGCCCGCGAGAAGGCTGAAGCCGTGCGCCGCGCCCGCAAGCTGGCTCGCAAGCGCGCACAGCGCGAAGGCCTGCTGCCGATGACCCCGCGCCCGGCTCCGGCTGGTGCTGCCGGCGCATCGCGCTCGCCGCGGTCATAACGCCTATTTTTCGTCCTTTTCGAAGGATACCGAAGGTGGCGCGATGCGAAATCGCCGCCACCTTTTTGTTTATAGATTCGAGCCGGTTCGGAGAGGGAACGGACTGACGGCGTTGCGGCAGTGAGGACAAAGATGAACGCAATTACCGTAGAGCGCGGAACCGCCTTTCGCGGCTTCGCCCTGACGGCGGCCCTGCTTTCGGGTCTGGTGCTTGCAGCATGCCAGACGTCCCCGACAGGTGAGTTCAACTCGATCGACAAGGCACAGGGGTCGAGCGAGAACATCTCCTCGCTTTCGGCGGTCATCCAGCGCAATCCGCAGGACCCCGAAGGCTACAATGTGCGCGGCTCGGCCTATGGCCGCGGCGGCCAATACCAGGCTGCGCTCAAGGACTTCAATCAGGCCATCCAGCTCAACCCGAACTTCTTCCAGGCCTATTCGAACCGCGCGCTGATCCAGCGCTTCCTCGGAAACCAGGATGCCGCTTTAGCCGACTACAACCGCTCGATCCAGATCAACGCCAATTATGACGCCGCCTATATCGGCCGCGGCAATCTCTATCGCAAGGCGGGCCGCACCCAGGATGCCTTCAACGACTTCCAGAAGGCGATCCAGCTCGACACCACCGATGCCCGCGCCTACCACAATCGCGGCCTGATCTATCAGAGCCAGGGCCAGCACAAATTCGCCATCGAGGATTTCTCGACCGCGATCTCGCTGGCGCCGGACGCCGCCGAGCCTTACAACGGCCGCGGCCTCTCCTATCTGGCGACAGGCGACGAGGACAACGCCTTCAGCGACTTCAACATGGCCATCAAGCTCGACGGCAAGAACGCCGAGGCGTGGGGCAACCAGGCGCTGATCTACGAAAAGCGCGGCGACAAGGTAAGGGCGGCCAAGTCCTACCGCGAGGCTATCCATCTCGACCCGAACTACCAGCCGGCCAAGGACGGCCTGTCGCGCACCGGCGGCAACGCCAGCTGATCGGAAGCTGGCGCCGCAAGGGTATCTTGCAAGACGCTTAGGCGTCGTCCCGATCGGACGGGTCCGCCCGCGAGCGCCCGGTTGGGCCCCGGGCACCCC